>NZ_LYSO01000031.1:0-57308 GCF_001728935.1 Pseudomonas sp. AP42 | reverse complement strand
GGGCGGAACCCTAAGTGGCCGTTACCTAAATAACGGATATGTACCCGGTCCAACTGTGTTGACTGTTAGGCCGCCTTCGCGAGCAAGCCCGCACAGTTGGATTGTGGGGTATCAGGTAGATAGGTGTCGGCTGGGAGGCCGTCATCGCAGGCCCCCCCCCAGTTGGATCGCGGGACATCAGGCCAACATCGAAGGCAAACCCACCTTTGCACTGCCCGCATTCAAATAGAACTTCTAGACCCAGCCCCGCCTCATAAGTAACAAGCCCACCGCCCCGGCCACCCCATGGACCTCGTCATCGCCCGCCCCGAAGGCCTCTACTGCCCTGCCGGTGATTTTTACATCGACCCCTGGCGCCCAGTGGAACGCGCAGTCATCACCCACGCCCACGGCGACCACGCCCGCACCGGCAATCAACACTACCTGGCCGCCGCCCCCGGCGAAGGCATCCTGCGCTGGCGCCTGGGCCAGGACATCAACCTGCAAACCCTGGCCTACGGCGAACGGTTGGTGCATCACGGCGTGACCTTGAGTTTTCATCCGGCCGGGCATGTACTGGGTTCGGCCCAGGTACGCCTGGAATACCAGGGCGAAGTCTGGGTGGCGTCTGGCGACTACAAGGTCGAGCCCGATGGCACCTGTGCGCCTTTCGAACCGGTGCCCTGCCACACCTTTATCACCGAATCCACCTTCGGCCTGCCGATTTACCGCTGGCAGCCCCAGGCGCAGATTTTTGCCGGGATCAATGACTGGTGGCAGGCCAATATCGCCAACGGCAAAGCCAGCGTGCTGTTCTGTTACTCATTCGGCAAGGCTCAACGCATCCTCCATGGGCTGGACGCCAGCATCGGCCCGATCCTCAGCCACGGCGCGGTCGAGCCGTTGAACCGGGTGTATCGCGAAGCGGGCATCTACATCCCCGAGACCCTGTATGCCGGCGACTTCAAAAAAACCGACCCACTGCTGCGCCAAGCCCTGATCATCGCCCCGCCCTCTGCCGGAGGCAGTACCTGGATGCGTCGTTTTGGCGACTACAGCGACGCCTTCGCCAGCGGCTGGATGCGCCTGCGCGGTACACGGCGGCGGCGCGGTGTGGACCGTGGCTTCGTGCTCTCGGACCACGCCGACTGGCCTGGCTTGTTGTGGGCCATCGAACAAACCGGCGCACACCGGGTGATGGTCACCCATGGTTCGGTGGGTGTGTTGGTGCGTCACCTGCGGGAAAAGGGCTTGGATGCCCAAGGTTTCAGCACCGAATACGGCGATGACGAAGAAGAGGTCACGGCATGAAAGCCTTCGCCGAGCTGTACGCCAACCTCGACGCCACCACCTCCAGCAATGCCAAGCTCGCGGCCCTGCAAGCCTACTTCCTGCAGGCGCCACCGGCCGATGCGGCCTGGGCCGTGTACTTTCTCAGCGGTGGGCGGCCACGGCAATTAGTGCCGACACGTCTGCTACGGGACATGGCCACCGAAGCGGCCGGTATCGAACCCTGGCTGTTCGAAGAGAGCTACCAGTCGGTGGGTGACCTGGCCGAGACCATCTCCCTGCTCCTGCCAGAATCCACCTACACCTCCGAAGACGGCTTGGCCGTATGGCTGGAAGAAAAACTGCTGCCCCTGCGCAGCCTACCGCCCATGGACCTGGCAGAACGGCTGCCCGCGCTCTGGGCGCAATTGGACCAACCGAGCCTGATGGTGTGCATCAAGTTGATCACCGGCAGCTTCCGGGTCGGGGTGTCCAAACTGCTGGTGACCCGCGCCCTCGCTGCCATGGCCGACCTCGACAGCAAGCGCGTGGCGCAGCGGCTGGTGGGCTACACCGACCTGTCGAACCGTCCGACAGCCGAAGGCTACCTCAAGCTGATCGCCGCAGAATCATCCGACGAGCACGCGCAACGTGGCGGGCAACCCTATCCGTTTTTTCTGGCTCACGGGCTGGCGCAACCGGTGGAGCAATTCGACACCCTGCTCGGTCCGCCCGCCGACTGGCAGGTGGAATGGAAGTTTGATGGCATTCGCGCACAACTGGTCAAGCGCGAGGGGCGCCTGTGGGTCTGGTCTCGCGGTGAAGAGTTGCTGACTGAACGTTTCCCTGAACTCCACAGCCTGGTCAGTGGCCTGCCCGACGGTACGGTGATTGATGGCGAAATCGTGGTGTGGAAAGACTCGGTGCAACCCTTCGCGCTGCTGCAACAGCGCATTGGCCGCAAGACCTTGAGTAAAAAAGTGCTGGATGATGCGCCAGTGGCGGTGCTCGCCTACGACCTGCTGGAATATCAGGGCGACGACTGGCGCAACCACACCCAGGCCGAACGTCGTACCCAATTGGAACAGGTGATCGCGGGGTGCAACCAACCGGTGTTATTGCCCTCGCCCTTGCTGGAAGGCAAGACCTGGGCAGCCTTGGCCGCGCAGCGCGAAGCCTCTCGCAGCCTGGGGGTGGAAGGCATGATGCTCAAGGATCGAAAGGGCCTCTACGGCGTGGGCCGCACCAAGGACATGGGCCTGTGGTGGAAGTGGAAGGTCGACCCCTTCAGCGTCGACGCCGTGTTGATCTACGCCCAGCGCGGCCATGGTCGGCGCGCCAGCCTCTACAGTGACTACACCTTCGCCGTATGGGACGGCCCGCCGGGCAGCGAGCGCACCCTGGTGCCGTTCGCCAAGGCGTATTCCGGGCTGACCGACGAGGAAATGCGCAAGGTCGACGCCATTGTGCGCAAAACCACGGTGGAGAAATTCGGCCCGGTCAGCAGCGTGACGCCGAGCATGGTGTTTGAGCTGGGTTTCGAGGGGATTGCCCTGTCCAAGCGGCACAAGAGCGGGATTGCCGTGCGGTTTCCGCGGATGCTGCGCTGGCGCCAGGACAAGGCGGTGGAAGAAGCGGACAACCTGGCCACGCTACAAGACCTGCTGACCTGATATAGCCAGCTCCCACCTTTTGATCAGCGACCGATCCAGAATGGTGCACTGGAAATTCCATGCCCACTTTCGGGCACCGCCTACACTTGAAACTGCCTTATCCCACCTTTTAAAAAGCCCATCCGGAACTATGGTGCAGAAATTGCTACTTGTGATGGGTCTGACACCGTTCAGTAACAGTCCTAATCGCGCCACAAGCGCTTATCTTGGTTTCCAGGGATTACCTAATGAAAAAAGCATTGCTGACCCTTTCTGCACTGGCTCTGTGCATGGCTGCTGGTGTTGCTACAGCCAAGGAATACAAGGAATTGCGTTTTGGTGTCGACCCTTCCTACGCACCGTTCGAATCCAAGGCCGCCGACGGCAGCCTGGTGGGCTTCGATATCGACCTGGGCAATGCGATCTGCGCGGAGCTGAAGGTCAAGTGCAAGTGGGTCGAAAGTGACTTCGACGGCATGATCCCGGGCCTGAAAGCCAATAAATTCGATGGCGTGATTTCGTCAATGACCGTGACCCCAGTGCGCGAGAAGGCCATCGACTTCTCCTCCGAGCTGTTCTCCGGCCCGACTTCACTGGTGTTCAAGAAAGGCGCTGGCTATTCGACGCCAGAATCTCTCAAGGGCAAATCCGTCGGCTACGAGCAAGGCACCATCCAGGAAGCCTACGCCAAGGCTGTGCTGGATAAAGCCGGGGTGACCACCAAGGCTTACGCCAACCAGGACCAGGTGTACGCCGACCTGACCTCCGGGCGCCTCGACGCTTCCGTGCAGGACATGCTGCAAGCCGAACTGGGCTTCCTCAAGTCGCCAGCCGGTGCCGGCTATGAAGTGAGCGCCGCGATTGACGACCCGCTGCTGCCGTCGAAAACCGCGGTCGGTATCAAAAAAGGTAACACTGAACTCAAGGCGCTTTTGGATAAAGGTATCAAAGCGTTACACGATGATGGCACCTACGCCACTATCCAGAAGAAACACTTTGGCGATCTGAACCTGTACAGCGGCAAATAATGCCTGGGGCGCCCTGCTTCGGGCGGGGCGCTTTTTTATCGCCATAGGTCCTGATTTATGTTCGAAGATCTGTTGCAAACCCTCGGGCTGAGCGCATTCAGCCTGAAGGGTTTCGGCCCGCTGTTGCTGCAAGGTACCTGGATGACCATCAAGTTGTCGGTGCTGTCCCTGGCCGTCAGCGTCTTGCTGGGCCTGCTCGGCGCCAGCGCCAAACTGTCCAGCCTGGCCATTGTGCGTATCCCCGCCCAGCTCTACACCACCCTGATTCGCGGGGTGCCGGACCTGGTGCTGATGCTGCTGATTTTCTACAGCCTGCAAACCTGGCTCAGCGGCTTTACCGACTTTATGGAATGGGAATACATCGAGATCGACCCGTTCAGCGCCGGGGTGATCACCCTGGGCTTTATCTATGGGGCGTATTTCACCGAAACCTTTCGCGGCGCGATCCTCGCCGTGCCCCGTGGCCAACTCGAAGCCGCCACTGCCTACGGGCTCAAGCGCGGGCAGCGGTTTCGCTACGTGACCTTCCCGCAGATGATGCGCTTTGCGCTGCCGGGCATCGGCAATAACTGGATGGTGATGCTCAAGGCCACCGCGCTGGTGTCGATCATCGGCCTGGCAGACCTGGTGAAAGCCGCCCAGGATGCCGGCAAGAGCACCTATCAACTGTTTTATTTTCTGGTGCTGGCGGCGCTGATCTACCTGTTGATCACCAGCGCCTCCAACTTTGTCTTGCGCCGACTTGAACGTCGCTACTCCGCAGGCGCCCGGGAGGCAGTGCGATGATCGAGCTATTGCAGGAATACTGGCGCCCGTTTCTTTATAGCGACGGCCAGCACATCACCGGCCTGGCCATGACCTTGTGGTTGCTCAGTGGCTCACTGGTTATCGGCTTTCTGGTGTCGATCCCGCTGTCCATCGCCCGCGTCTCGCGCAAGCGCCTGGTGCGTTGGCCCGTGCAGTTCTACACCTACCTGTTTCGCGGTACGCCGCTCTATATCCAATTGCTGATCTGCTACACCGGCATCTACAGCCTTGCCGCCGTGCGGGCACAACCGGTGCTGGATGCGTTCTTTCGCGATGCGATGAACTGCACCCTGCTGGCCTTCGCCCTCAACACCTGCGCCTACACCACGGAGATTTTCGCCGGGGCGATCCGCAGCATGGCCCACGGCGAAGTCGAGGCGGCCAAGGCTTACGGCCTCAGCGGCTGGAAGCTGTACGCCTATGTGATCATGCCTTCGGCGTTGCGACGCTCGTTGCCCTACTACAGCAACGAAGTGATCCTGATGCTGCACTCAACCACTGTGGCCTTTACCGCAACGATCCCGGACATCCTCAAAGTGGCGCGGGATGCCAACTCCGCCACCTTCATGACCTTCCAGTCGTTCAGTATTGCCGCACTGATCTATCTGACGGTGACCTTTGCCCTGGTCGGCCTGTTTCGCCTGGCGGAACGTCGTTGGCTGGCCTTCCTCGGGCCGAGCCACTAAGGAGTTTGCATGCGCCACCAGCTACATGACCTGATCGCGCCCGTGCCCGGCACGGCGCGGCAGATCCACAGTTTTCACTTCGGCCCGCAGCAGCCCGATGGCAAGGTGTACATCCAGTCCTCTCTGCATGCCGATGAGTTGCCCGGCATGCTGGTGGCGTGGCATTTGAAGGCGCGCCTGGCAGAGCTTGAAGCGAACGGGCGCTTGCGCAGCGAAATCGTGCTGGTGCCGGTCGCCAACCCGGTGGGCCTCGAACAGGTGTTGATGGACATCCCCTTGGGCCGCTACGAACTGGAAAGCGGGCAGAACTTCAATCGCCTGTTCGTCGACCTCAGCGAAGACGTCGGCAACCAGGTCGAAGGCCTGCTGGGCGATGATCCTCAGCGCAATGCCCAATTGATCCGCAGCGCACTGTCCCACGCCCTGGCCGCGCACACCGCCCAGACCCAGTTGCACTCCCAACGCCTGGTGCTGCAACGCCTGGCCTGTGATGCCGACGTGGTGCTGGACCTGCATTGCGACTTCGAAGCCGTGGCGCACCTGTACACCACGCCCGACGCTTGGCCGCAGGTAGAACCCTTAGCGCGCTACCTGGGTTCGGAGGCCAACCTGCTGGCTACCGATTCCGGCGGGCAGTCTTTTGACGAATGTTTCACCTTGGTGTGGTGGCAGTTGCAGCAACGCTTCGGCGAACGCTACCCGATCCCCATGGGCAGCTTGTCAGTCACCGTCGAATTGCGCGGCCAGGGCGATGTCAACCACGGCCTCGCCGCGCTGGACTGCCAGGCCATCATTGATTATTTGATCCACTTTGGCGCCATTCACGGCGATACAGCCCCCTTGCCTGCCCTGGCCTACCCGGCTACGCCGCTGGCGGCGGTGGAGCCGGTGACCACCCCGGTGGGGGGCTTGCTGGTATTCAACGCTTTGCCAGGCGAATACCTGGAAGCCGGGCAATGGGTCGCCGACATCATCGACCCCATTACAGACCGCGTAACGCCTGTGCACTGCCAGCACGCCGGGCTGCTTTACGCCCGCTCGCTACGTCGCATGGCCACGGCCGGCATGGTGATCTGCCATGTCGCCGGCACACAGGCCTACCGCAGCGGTTATCTACTTTCGCCTTGAGGATGCACGCCCCATGTACAAACTGACCGTTGAAGGCCTGCACAAAAGCTATGGCGACAATCAAGTGCTCAAAGGTGTGTCGCTCAAGGCCAAGACCGGTGATGTGATCAGCCTGATCGGCGCCAGTGGCTCAGGCAAGAGTACCTTCCTGCGCTGTATCAACTTTTTGGAAACCCCCAACGATGGCGCCATGACCCTGGACGGCCAAGCGATCCGCATGGTCAGCGATCGCCATGGCATGCGCGTGGCCGACGACGCCGAGCTGCAACGCCTGCGCACACGGCTGGCGATGGTGTTCCAGCACTTCAACTTGTGGAGCCACATGAGCGTGCTGGAAAACATCACCATGGCCCCGCGCCGCGTGCTCGGTTGCAGCAAGAAGGACGCCGAAGACCGCGCCCGCCGCTACCTGGACAAAGTCGGGCTGCCGGCGCGCGTGGCTGATCAATACCCGGCGTTCCTCTCAGGTGGCCAGCAGCAGCGCGTCGCCATCGCCCGCGCCCTGGCGATGGAGCCGGAGGTGATGCTGTTCGATGAACCCACATCAGCCCTGGACCCGGAGCTGGTGGGCGAAGTGTTGAAGGTGATCCAAGGCCTGGCCGAGGAAGGCCGCACCATGATCATGGTGACCCACGAGATGAGCTTTGCACGCAAGGTCTCAAGCCAAGTGCTGTTCCTGCACCAAGGCCTGGTGGAGGAGCAAGGCCTGCCAGAGGATGTGCTGGGCAGTCCAAAGAGCGAACGCCTGCAACAATTTTTGAGCGGCAACTTGAAGTAGGAGCGAGCTTGCTCGCGAAAATCGTCAACGATAACGCGGGCATCCTGGATAAACGCGGTGCCTGAACCTTTTTCGCGGGCAAGCCCGCTCCTACAGTGGAACGTCAGCGCTGCCTCAGGGGTCTTTGAACTAACCCCTCCAGAGCGTCCGCTGCCGCATGGCAAAAAACCACGACTTCGCCAAGCAATGGTTTGCCACCCAAGGCTGGAAGCCATTCGCCTTTCAGAAAGAGGTATGGGCCGCGGTCAAGGCCGGCCAGTCGGGGTTGCTGCATGCCAGCACCGGGGCGGGTAAAACCTATGCCCTGTGGTTTGCCGCCCTCAACCGTTTCGCCATCACCCGCCCGCCCGCCACAGGCAAACGCAAACCGCCTGCCGAGCCGCTGAGCGTGCTGTGGATCACGCCGATGCGCGCGTTGGCCGCCGACTCCGCACGCGCCCTGCAAGCCCCACTGGAGGCGTTGCAGATCCCCTGGAGCGTGGGCCTGCGCACCGGTGACACCAGCAGCAGTGAACGCGCGCGCCAGACCCGTCGCCAACCCACCGCCCTGGTCACCACCCCGGAAAGCCTGACGTTGATGCTGGCCCGTGCCGACAGTGAGACCAGCCTGGCGCACCTGCGCATGGTCATCGTGGATGAATGGCATGAACTGATCGGCAATAAGCGCGGCGTGCAGTTGCAACTGGCGCTGGCACGCTTGCGGCGCTGGCATCCGCAATTGATGGTGTGGGGCATTTCAGCGACCTTGGGTAATCAGGCTCACGCGTTGGAGGTTTTGGTCCCACAGGGTGGCGGGGTCAATGTGCAGGGGCAAACGGCGAAGGCGCTGAAGGTCGACACCCTGTTGCCGGCGGTCACCGAGCGTTTCCCTTGGGCCGGGCATATCGGTTTGAAGATGTTGCCGCAGGTGGTCAATGAGGTGGAGGCCAGCAGCAGTTGCCTGGTGTTTACCAATACCCGGGCGCAGTCGGAGATCTGGTACCAGGCGATTCTGGACGCGCGTCCGGACTGGGCCAGCTTGATTGCCCTGCACCACGGTTCGTTATCGCGCGAGACCCGCGACTGGGTGGAGCGGGCGTTGAAAGACGGGCAGCTCAAGGCGGTGGTGTGCACCTCCAGCCTCGACCTGGGCGTGGACTTCCTGCCGGTGGAACGGGTGCTGCAAATCGGCTCCGCCAAGGGCGTAGCGCGGTTGATGCAACGCGCCGGGCGTTCCGGCCACGCGCCAGGGCGGCCCTCACGGGTAACCCTGGTGCCAACCCACAGCCTCGAGTTGGTGGAGGCGGCGGCCGCCCAGGATGCAATCGCCCAACGGCGCATCGAAGCGCGGGAATCACCTTACAAGCCGTTGGATGTGCTGGTACAACACCTGGTCAGCATGGCCTTGGGCGGCGGCTTTACCCCGGCGGCACTGTTGGACGAAGTGCGCGGCGCCTGGGCCTATCGCGACCTCACCGAAGCGGATTGGGCCTGGGCCCTGGGATTCGTGCGCCATGGTGGCCTGTCACTCACCGCTTATCCGGATTACCGCCGCGTGGAGCCCGATGAACAGGGCATCTGGCGTGTCCCGGATGCACGCCTCGCACGCCGCCATCGCATGAGTGTCGGCACCATCGTCAGTGATGCCAGTATCCAGCTCAAGTTCTGGAGCAAAGGCGGCGGCGGCAAGAACCTGGGCAGTGTCGAGGAAGGCTTTATTGCAAGGCTCAAGCCGGGGGATGGGTTTCTGTTTGCCGGACGCTTGCTGGAGCTGGTGCGTGTGGAAAACATGACCGCCTATGTACGCCGCAGCACCGCGAAAAAAGCCGCCGTGCCACGCTGGAACGGCGGGCGCATGCCGCTTTCCAACGAACTGGCCCAGGCGGTGGTCGAGCGTTTTGATGCCGCCGCGCATGGGCACTTCGACGGCCCGGAAATGCAGGCGGTGCAACCGCTGCTGCACACCCAATTGCGCTGGTCCGGCCTGCCGACCCGTGAGCATTTGCTGGCTGAAACCCTGCGGTCGCGGGAAGGCTGGCACCTGTTTCTGTACCCCTTCGCTGGCCGCCAGGTACACCTGGGCTTGGCCAGTTTGCTGGCCTGGCGGGTCAGCCAACAGCAGCCGCTGACCTTCTCGATTGCGGTGAATGATTATGGCCTGGAGCTGTTGAGCGCCACCGAGGTGCAGTGGCCACGACTGTTGAATACCCAGTTGTTGAGCCCCCAAGACCTGCTGGCTGACGTGATCGCCAGCCTCAATGCCGGCGAACTGGCCCTGCGCCGCTTTCGCGAGATTGCGCGAATCGCAGGGCTGGTATTTGCCGGGTATCCCGGCGCGCCAAAAAGCACGCGACAAGTGCAGGCCTCCAGCGGTTTGTTCTTTGAGGTGTTCAAGCAATATGACCCACGGAACCTGCTGCTGGCCCAGGCCGGTGAAGAAGTTCTGCGTGATGAATTGGATATTCGCCGGCTGGAACAGACGCTGAATCATCTGTCGACGTTGAAGTTGGACCTGCACACGATCCAGCGGCCCACGCCCTTGGCCTTTCCGCTGCTGGTAGAACGGATGCGCGAAAGCATGAGCTCGGAAAAACTCTCGGAGCGCATCGCGCGGATGGTCAAGGACCTGGAAAAAGTCGCCGACAAAGGGCAAGGCTGATGCATTACCCACTGATGCTGGAAGGCGAAGAGCTATGGCTATTGCCGGACAAGGCCGTTTATTGGCCCGCACGTCGATGCCTGTTGATTGCCGATGCGCATTTTGGCAAGGCGTCGGCCTATCGCAGCCTGGGGCAACCGGTGCCACAGGGCACGACTACGGCCAACCTGGAACGCCTGGACAGGCTGTTAACGGCCCTGCCCTGCGCGCAGTTGATCTTTCTCGGCGATTTCCTGCACGGCCCCGGCTCTCACGCCAGCGGCACCCTGAACGCAATCCGGGCCTGGCGTGAGCGCAATCGCCCACTGGCCCTGACCTTGATTCGCGGCAATCACGACAAACGCGCCGGCGACCCACCGCTGGATTTGGGCATCGAGGTGGTCGCGGAGCCTCTGCTGATGGGCCCTTTCGCCTTGCAACATGAGCCAGACGCACACGCCAGCCACCATGTACTGGCGGGGCATGTGCATCCGGTGTACCACCTGCGAGGCAAAGGGCGCCAACGGCTGCGCTTGCCGTGCTTCCAGATCGGCGCTCAGGTTAGCCTGCTGCCAGCCTTTGGCGCGTTTACAGGGGGTTATGCCGTGGAGCAGGCCCAGGACCACCGAATCTTTGTGATCGGCGATCACCAAGTCTGGCCGATTCAATGAATCGATAAAGGCCCACTCAGGTATCAGGCAACAGGCGCGGGTGGTGGCTCGTCCGGTAAGGTCGGCTCACCCGGCTCGGTAGGCTGCGGGTAATCAGGTTCGGGTTGACCGGGGATGCCACCCGCGTGCGCGGGGTTGGCCATCAAGGACCAGGCCAGAACACCAATCTGGTTGGGTTCAAGCCGGGCGAGTTCTGCGCTGATTCGCGGGTCGATCTTCATAGGGTACTCCTCAAGTATGGCCCGGCGCGTTTCACACGCGCCGAAGCAGTACACCTAGATAGAGTCACTTTCTGCAGACAAATTCCCTTTGCCCGTAGGAGCTTTAGATCAAGCGCGTGGGAGAGTGACGCCGCGTTGGCCCTGATACTTGCCCGCACGGTCTTTGTAGGACACTTCACAGGCCTCGTCGGACTGCAAGAACAGCATTTGTGCCACGCCTTCGTTGGCGTAGATTTTCGCCGGCAAGGTGGTGGTGTTGGAGAATTCCAGGGTCACGTGGCCTTCCCACTCAGGCTCAAGCGGCGTGACGTTGACGATAATGCCGCAGCGGGCGTAGGTGCTTTTACCCAGGCAGATGGTCAGCACGTCGCGAGGAATACGGAAGAACTCCACGGTGCGCGCCAGGGCGAAAGAGTTGGGCGGGATGATGCACACGTCGCTCTTGACGTCGACGAAGCTCTTTTCGTCGAAGTTTTTCGGATCGACGATCGCCGAATTGATGTTGGTGAACACCTTGAATTCATCGGCGCAACGCACGTCGTAGCCATAGCTGGAAACGCCGTACGAAATCACGCGCTCGTCGCCTTCACCACGAATCTGGCGTTCGACGAACGGCTCGATCATGCCGTGTTCCTGCGCCATGCGGCGAATCCACTTGTCCGATTTGATGCTCATGGCGGTGTCCTGAATAGCGAGGCGAAAAAAATCTGTGGGCCATCTTACCGGGGCCGGCGTTGGGGTTCAAAGGCCGCACGGGTTTTCTTGATGAATGCACCGCCAGCTATAAGCCGCAGCCAGCGTGGCCGGGGCCCGGATGGCCGGCGGCAATGACTGTAAATACCACCGCCAGTCACGAAAATAGAGAAACCTTCGGAAATACCATTGGCACGTTCCGGAAAAAGGGTTAAGGTGGCGCCACTGTGCTGCTTGTGTCACTGAGAATCTCTACACGATATGTTGAATTTCGATCCAACCATCTCCAAGAATTTTTCCTGCTCTTTGCACTCAGTCTCGGCCAGGGCTTTTCCTGAGTCGCAGTTAACTTTGTCCAAGGAGATACACCATGTCTAATCGCCAAACTGGTACTGTTAAGTGGTTCAACGATGAAAAAGGCTTCGGCTTCATCACTCCACAATCCGGTGACGACCTGTTCGTTCACTTCAAAGCTATCCAATCCGACGGCTTCAAAAGCCTGAAAGAAGGCCAACAGGTTTCTTTCATCGCTACCCGCGGTCAGAAAGGCATGCAAGCTGAAGAAGTTCAAGTTATCTAACTTGTACTGACTTAGTCGAAAAAACCCCGCCCTTAAAAGCGGGGTTTTTTTATGCCTGGAATTTGGTGCGCTACACCGATGAATGTCGGACACAAAAAAATGTGGGAGGGGGCTTGCTCCCGAATGCAGTGTGACAGTCGCTGATGTGTTGACTGATGCACCGCATTCGGGAGCAAGCCCCCTCCCACATTCAAACCTTCAAGCTGCGTTGTTACTGGAACAACGACTCACTCGACAAGCCATTCTTCTCCAGGATCTCGCGCAAGCGCTTAAGGCCCTCTACCTGGATCTGCCGCACCCGCTCACGGGTCAGGCCAATCTCCAGGCCTACATCCTCCAGGGTGCTGCTCTCATGGCCGCGCAGGCCGAAGCGGCGAATCACCACTTCACGCTGCTTGTCCGTGAGCTCTGACAGCCACTGGTCAATACTTTGGGAAAGATCATCGTCCTGCAACAGCTCGCAAGGGTCTGTTGGACGATCATCGGTCAGGGTGTCCAGCAGGGTCTTATCCGAATCCGGCCCCAGCGAGACATCCACCGAAGACACACGCTCGTTAAGGCCCAGCATGCGCTTGACCTCCCCTACCGGCTTTTCCAGCAGGTTGGCGATCTCTTCAGGCGAGGGTTCATGATCGAGTTTTTGCGTCAGCTCACGCGCTGCCCTCAGGTAGACGTTGAGCTCCTTGACCACATGGATCGGCAACCGGATCGTGCGGGTCTGATTCATGATCGCCCGTTCGATGGTCTGGCGAATCCACCAGGTGGCGTAGGTGGAGAAACGGAAGCCCCGCTCAGGGTCGAACTTCTCCACAGCCCGGATCAAGCCCAGGTTGCCCTCCTCGATCAGGTCCAGAAGGGACAGCCCACGATTGACGTAGCGTCGGGCGATTTTCACCACCAGGCGCAGGTTGCTTTCAATCATGCGCTTACGCCCGGCCGGATCACCCTTCTGCGACAAACGCGCAAAATGGACTTCTTCTTCGGGGGTCAACAGAGGGGAAAAGCCGATTTCATTGAGGTACAGCTGGGTCGCGTCGAGCGCCCGCGTGTAGTCAACGTACTTGTGCTGCTTCAACGCAGCAGCATTTTTGGATTTGGTGCGAACTGAAGGTGGTGATACCCCTTCATTATCTGACATCGTTTCCAAATCGATGCTGGCCTCCATAAGGAGAACCTCATCGTCGATGTCAAACTCCGGCACTTCTTTACTGAGAGCCATTGTTATAGTCCTTTGGTGAGTTCGACCTCAAGCTCAAGCGACGCCTCTATCCTTGGCAACGCTGGAGCCTGTTCCTTCTACGTGAGGGAACAGGCTGTGCAACACATCAACGACGGGGCAGGAATTGCAGCGGATCTACAGGCTTCCCTTGGCGGCGAATCTCAAAGTGCAGTTTCACCCGGTCTGTGCCCGTTGACCCCATTTCGGCAATCGTCTGTCCGACCTTGACCTGCTGCCCCTCCCGAACCAACAACCTGCGGTTATGACCGTAGGCACTGACGTAGGTATCGCTGTGCTTGATGATGACCAGCTCGCCGTAGCCCCGCAAACCACTCCCGGCGTACACCACTGTCCCATCAGACGCAGCTAAAACAGGCTGTCCCAAATCCCCGGCGATATCAATGCCTTTATTCAAACTACCGTTTGAAGAGAATTTTCCAATCAACACTCCGTTTGAAGGCCATCCCCAACCGGTCGGCGCAGGCCCGGCGGGTGGCAACGGCGCGGGTGCCGGCTTGCTCGCAACCGCAGGCGCGGCGCTGCCTGCAGGCCGGGTAATGATGGTGGTCTTGCTGGAGGACGATGGCGAAGATCCCGACTTTGTCACAACTGCCGTAGGTGCAGAACCTGAGCGGCCATCGAAACGAATGGTCTGCCCTGGATGGATCGTATACGGCACAGGAATGTTGTTACGGGCGGCCAGCGCTTTGTAATCCCAGCCATAACGGAAGGCAATCGAGAACAGGGTGTCGCCTTTGCGCACCACGTATTGGCCAGTGGTCACCGTGGGTCTTTGTGGGGTTGCGTTGGTACGGTCAACGACCCGCGCACCACCGGATGGCGTGCTCGAGCAGGCTGCCAATAAGGAACTCAAGACAAGGCCAAGCACCAGTCGCTGAAAGCTTGTTTTACTCATTCGCTGCGCAGGACCTGTGAGACTCACCCGCCGCTCCCTTTGTGGTGGCTGAACGTTAACGCCTGGATCAGGCTTGAAATATGACGCAAGTATAACTGGGCATTGGCTTTTTACTGGCACATGACTGAAAGGAAAAATTCATCATGTTTAATCGTGGCTGCCAGGCATGTTGATTCAATAGACCCCGCCGTAAGACACATCCCCGCTTACAGAATTCACTGCGCGCGAATAAATGATCAGGCCAGCGGGCCGTTGAGCAAAGGTACGAAACGCACGGCACCGAGTACATGCCGGGAAAAACCTTCGTCCTCACGGATAATAAGCATCAACTGTTGCACTTCGCCGGAGCCCACCGGGATGACCAACCGCCCGCCAGGTGCCAATTGATCCAGCAAGGCTTGCGGCACATCGGTGGCCACGGCGGTGACGATGATACCGTTGTAGGGCGCCAGCGCCGGCCAGCCCTCCCAGCCATCGCCCCAGCGGAATACCACGTTGCGCAGGTTCAGCTCCACCAGACGCTCTTTGGCCCGGTCCTGCAGCACCTTGATGCGCTCGACCGAAAACACCCGCTCTACCAATTGCGACAGCACGGCCGTCTGGTAACCGGAGCCGGTGCCAATCTCCAACACCTTGTCCAAAGGCCCCGCCGCCAGCAGCAGCTCGCTCATGCGCGCGACCATGTAGGGCTGGGAGATGGTCTGGTTGTGGCCGATGGGCAACGCCGTGTCTTCATAGGCGCGATGCGCCAGGGCCTCATCGACAAACAGGTGCCGCGGCGTGCGCCGGATCACTTCCAGCACCTGCGCGTTGGACAAGCCTTCTTCATACAGGCGCTGGATCAACCGCTCCCGGGTGCGCTGGGAGGTCATCCCGATGCCACGGCGCAACAAGTCGTCTTGTTCACGAGCCATCAACGCAGTCCCTCCAGCCAGCCATCAAGGCCACTGAAGGCATCACTGAAGGTGCGATCAAACAGCAACGGGGTAACGGAGACATAGCCTTGCATCACCGCATGAAAGTCCGTGCCCTCGCCGCCATCTTCGGCGTCGCCGGCCGCGGCGATCCAATAGCCTTCCTTGCCGCGTGGGTCGACCACCTTCAAGGGCGCGGCCGCACGGGCGCGATGGCCCAGGCGTGTGAGCTGGATACCGCGAATGTGGTCAAGGGGCAAGTTGGGGATATTGACGTTGAGCACTGTACGCGGCGGCAGGTCCAGGGAAGCATGGGCCTCCACTAACTTGCGCGCGTAGAAGGCCGCCGTCGCCAGGTTATCCAATTGCCGCGAGGCAAAGGAAAAGGCAAAGCCGGTGCGGCCCAGGAAGCGCCCTTCAAGGGCCGCCGCCACGGTACCGGAATACAGCACGTCATCGCCCAGGTTGGCGCCCAGGTTGATTCCCGAGACCACCAGGTCTGGCTGGTGCTCCAGCAAACTGTTGATTGCCAGGTGCACGCAGTCGGTGGGAGTGCCGTTGACACTGATAAAGCCATTGGCCAGGACCCGCGGGTGCAGCGGACGGTCGAGCGTCAGCGAACTGCTGGCGCCGCTCTTGTCCTGGTCGGGGGCAACCACCACGCACTCGGCGTAATCCTGCAGCGCAGCATGGAGCGCGGCAAGACCGGGTGCGGTGGCACCGTCATCGTTTGATATCAGAATACGCATGGGCTGTCCGTCTGCCCCACCGGCACCAGATCAACAAGCTCGCGCACCAAGACAGTGGCGAAGCATCCGGCCGGCAGGACGAATTCCAATTGCAGAATGTCAGGCCCGGGATAATGCCACGTCAACCCGCCAATGGGCAGTCGCAGAATGCGACGTTCCTGGCTCATTCCCGCCTTCACCAGCCAATCACGTAGGTCAGCTTCGCCAGCAGCGACAGATTGTTCCAGCTCATATGTAAGACCTTTCGCCGGCGAATCGCCTTCGCCCCACTGCGGGCCGGTGGGATGCAGGTCCAGGATCGCCAGGCGCGGGTCACTGCATTCAGCTTCCCCGGCCGGAAAAAAACTGCGACTGTCGGTAAATGCCAGCAGATCGCCGACTTGCGCTCGCTGCCATGAACCATCGGCGACGCGGGCCGCCAATACTTTGTTGAACAGGTAACTGCGAGCCGTGGACAGCAAGCGCGAGCGCACGTTGCGCTGCTCGGGCAGGGCCTTGCGAGCAGCCCACTCGCGAGCGTCTACTACGTTGCCGCCGTTGTGGCCAAAACGCTGGGTGCCGAAGTAATTGGGGATGCCGTGCCGGGCAATCAACTGCAGACGTGCGTCGATGGCAGCGGTGTCGCCGGCCAGTTGGGTCAGGCGCAGGGTGAAGCCGTTGGCCGAATGGGCACCACGCTGCAGCTTGCGCTTGTGACGGGCGGTTTTCAGGATCTTGAGGGTGTCGTTTTCTGCGCCGCTCATGTCCGGGTCGGCCTTGCCGGGCAATTGCACGCTGAACCACTGGCGGGTCAGGGCCTGACGGTCCTTGAGCCCGGCATAGCTGACGGTGCGCAACGGTACGCC
Source organism: Pseudomonas sp. AP42 (assembly GCF_001728935.1). Classification (NCBI taxonomy): domain Bacteria; kingdom Pseudomonadati; phylum Pseudomonadota; class Gammaproteobacteria; order Pseudomonadales; family Pseudomonadaceae; genus Pseudomonas; species Pseudomonas sp. AP42. Next base: position 40,556 of record NZ_LYSO01000031.1, on the reverse strand, counting down.
AGCAGCCTTGGCGATACGCCGTGCGGCCTCCTCGGTGTTCAAGCCGCGCTTTTCCACCCACAACCACAGGTGCTCGCCATCGCCGGTCAGCGGGATGTCCAGCACCTCATCAACCTGGAAGTCTTCGGCCGTGGCCTTGAGTACCGCGCTGCCCAGGGCCTCGCCATAGGCCCGCGGGCCCAGCAGTTGCAGGTCGTTCATGCGCGCAGCAACAAGGCGACGGAGTGCACTGCGATGCCCTCTTCACGACCGGTAAACCCGAGTTTTTCGGTGGTGGTGGCTTTCACGTTGACTTGATCCAATTCAATTTGCAGGTCTGCGGCGATCGCTGCGCGCATCGCTTCGATATGGGGGGCCATTTTTGGCGCCTGGGCGACGATGGTGTTATCGACGTTGCCGACCTTCCAACCCTTGGCGTGGATCAGACCGACCACATGGCGCAGCAACACACGGCTGTCCGCGCCCTTGAAGGTGGGATCAGTGTCCGGAAAGTGCTTGCCGATATCGCCCAATGCCGCCGCGCCGAGCAAGGCATCGCTCAAGGCGTGCAAGACCACGTCGCCGTCGGAATGAGCCAGCAACCCATGGTGGTGTGCAATGCGCACGCCGCCCAGGGTGATGAAATCGCCTTCAGCGAAACGGTGCACATCGTAGCCGTGGCCAATACGCATAAAAAAAACGCCCCGATTTAATTCAGGGCGTGATTCTACCTACTTTTGCCTCGGATTAACCGAGCAAAGCACGACCATGATGCCGCAAATGGTCTTCGATGAAGCTGGCGATGAAGAAGTAGCTGTGGTCGTAGCCAGGCTGCAGGCGCAGTTCCAGCGGATGGTTGGCCGCCTTGGCCGCTTGCTGCAAGGCTTCGGGCTTGAGTTGAACCTCAAGGAAATCGTCGCGATCGCCTTGGTCCACCAAGAGCGGCAACTTTTCCGAGGCTTCGCTGATCAGCACGCAGGCATCCCATTCGCGCCATTTCGAACGCTCTTCCCCCAAATAACGGGAAAAGGCTTTCTGGCCCCACGGACAGTCCATCGGGTTGTTGATCGGCGAAAACGCCGACACCGACAGGTAACGTCCAGGATTGCGCAATGCACAGACCAGCGCACCGTGCCCCCCCATGGAGTGGCCGCTGATACCGCGCTTATCGGAGGCAGGGAAATGCGCCTCTACCAATGCCGGCAATTCCCGCACCACGTAGTCATGCATCCGATAGTGCTTGGCCCAGGGTTCCTGGGTGGCATTGAGGTAGAAGCCCGCGCCGAGGCCGAAGTCCCAGGCATTGTCCGGGTCGCCCGGCACGCCAGGGCCACGGGGGCTGGTATCTGGCGCGACGATGATCAAGCCCAGTTCGGCAGCCATGCGCTGGGCGCCGGCCTTGTGCATGAAGTTCTCGTCAGTACAGGTCAACCCGGACAGCCAATACAACACCGGCAGCTTGCCGCCCTGCTCCGCTTGCGGCGGCAGGTAGACGGCAAAGGTCATGTCGCAACCCAGCACATCGGAATGATGCTTGTAACGTTTATGCCAGCCGCCGAAGCTCTTCTGGCATGACAGGTTTTCCAGACTCATGGCCGACCTCAGAAGTGAATGACGGTACGAATGCTCTTGCCTTCATGCATCAGGTCAAACGCTTTGTTGATATCTTCCAGGCCCATGGTGTGGGTGATGAAGGTATCCAGCGGGATTTCACCGGTCTGGGCCATTTCCACGTAGCTTGGCAATTCGGTACGACCGCGCACGCCACCAAACGCCGAACCACGCCAGACGCGCCCGGTGACCAGTTGGAACGGACGTGTAGCGATTTCCTGGCCAGCACCGGCCACACCGATGATCACCGATTCGCCCCAGCCTTTGTGGCAGCACTCAAGGGCCGCACGCATCAGTTGCACATTGCCAATGCATTCAAAGGAAAAGTCCACGCCGCCATCAGTCAGGTCGACAATCACGTCCTGGATCGGGCGGTCGTAGTCTTTCGGGTTGATGCAATCAGTGGCGCCCAGTTGCTTGGCGATTTCGAACTTGGCCGGGTTGATATCAATGGCGATGATGCGACCGGCCTTGGCCTTGACCGCGCCGATAATCGCCGACAGACCAATGCCGCCCAGGCCGAAGACGGCCACGGTATCGCCCGGCTTGACCTTGGCGGTGTTGATCACCGCACCGATGCCGGTGGTGACACCGCAACCGAGCAGGCAGACTTTTTCCAGCGGCGCTTCTTTAGGAATCTTGGCCACGGAGATTTCCGGCAGCACGGTGTACTCGGAGAACGTCGAGGTGCCCATGTAGTGGAAAATCGGCTGGCCCTTGTAGGAGAAACGCGTGGTGCCATCCGGCATCAAGCCCTTGCCCTGCGTGGCGCGAATGGCCTGGCACAGGTTGGTCTTGCCACTCAGGCAGAACTTGCACTTGCCGCATTCCGGGGTGTACAGCGGGATCACATGATCGCCCACAGCCACCGAGGTCACGCCCTCGCCGATGGCTTCGACCACTGCGCCGCCTTCATGGCCCAGGATCGACGGAAAGATGCCTTCCGGATCAGCGCCCGACAAGGTGTAGGCGTCGGTGTGACACACGCCGGACGCGACCACCCGCAGCAACACCTCGCCAGCCTTGGGCATGGCGACATCCACTTCAACAATCTCAAGGGGCTTCTTGGCTTCGAAGGCTACGGCGGCGCGGGACTTGATCATCCGGGTTTCTCCATCGGGTTAAAAACTAAGGCTGTGAGTGTAAAACATCGCCCTTTGATGAATAATCCAGGCAAAAGCAAAACATTATTGCTGTACAGGGATAATCAACATGCTGGAGAACCGCTGGGAAGGCATTGACGAGTTCGTTGCGGTGGCCGAATGCAGCCAGTTCACGGCGGCGGCCGAGCGACTGGGGGTATCCTCCTCCCACGTCAGCCGGCAAGTGGCGCGCCTGGAAGAACGCCTGCAAACCCGATTGCTGTACCGCAGCACACGCAAGGTGACGCTGACCGAAGCCGGCCAGACCTTCCTGCAACACTGCCAACGCCTGCAGGACGGTCGCGAGGAGGCCTTGCGCGCGGTGGGCGACTTGACCAGCGAACCCAAGGGCATGTTGCGCATGACCTGCGCCGTGGCCTATGGCGAGCGTTTTATCGTGCCGCTGGTGACACGCTTTATGGCGCACTATCCGCAACTGCGCGTGGACATCGAGTTGACCAATCGCTCGCTGGACCTGGTCCACGAAGGCCTCGACCTGGCCATCCGCCTGGGACGTTTGCAAGACTCGCGCATGGTTGCCAGCCGCCTGGCGCCTCGGCGCATGTACCTGTGTGCGTCGCCCTCCTACCTCGAACGGTACGGTCGGCCACACAGCTTGTCGGAGTTGAGCCGGCACAACTGCCTGATTGGCAGCTCGGATATCTGGCAAATGGCCCAGGACGGGCGGGAATTTTCCCAGCGGGTACAAGGCAATTGGCGCTGCAACAGTGGGCAAGCGGTGCTGGATGCGGCATTGCAAGGCATGGGCTTGTGCCAGTTACCGGACTACTACGTGCTGGAGCATCTGCACAGCGGGGCGTTGGTGTCGTTGCTGGAGGCTCATCAACCGCCGAATACTGCGGTGTGGGCGTTGTATCCGCAGCAGCGGCATTTGTCGCCGAAGGTGAGGAAGCTGGTGGATTTCTTGAAGGTGGGATTGGCTGAAAGGCCGGAGTACAAGCATTGAATTGAGGTGGCATGCACCGGCCTCATCGCGGCATAGGTATCGACACAACTACGGCACAACGTTAAATCTGTGGCGAGGGACTGACAGCCGACGCTGATCTGGCTGAGGCACCGCGATCTAAATGTGGGAGCTGGCTTGTCTGCGATAGCGGTCTGACAGCCGATACCTATCTACCTGACACCCCAATGATCCCACTGTGGGGTGTCAGGTAGATGGGTGTCGGCTGGGAGGCCGTCATCGCAGGCAAGCCAGCTCCCACAGTTGGATCGTGGGGTGTCAGGTAGATAAGCGTCGGCAGTCAGGTCGTCACCAGAGCAAGCTCCCTCGCCACAGGTCCAGCGTCGGCTCTAAGTTGTGTCGATATCTATACTGCGATGAGGCCAACTCGGTCTGACAAGTTACCGCCGGTTAGCCCAGCGCAACTTCAACCACTCCAGATCTTCCGGCCGAGTCACCTTGATATTGTCCGACCGCCCTTCAACCAGGCGCGGCGCTTGCCCGGACCACTCCATGGCCGAGGCTTCATCGGTGATCAGCGCATCGGCCACCAGGCTGTCCGCCAAGGCGCGATGCAAGGCGCCCAGGCGGAACATCTGTGGTGTGTAGGCCTGCCAGATCAAGCTGCGATCGATGGTGTCCACCACACGGCCATGCTTGTCGACACGCTTGAGGGTGTCGCGCGCTGGCACTGCCAGCAGGCCGCCTACCGGATCATCGGCCAGTTCCGCCAGGAGCTTGTCGAGATCATCACGGCTCAGGTTAGGCCGCGCAGCATCATGCACCAAGACCCAGTCTTCATCACTGGCGCCCAGGGCATTGAGTTGCAGCAGCGCATTGAGAACCGAGCCGGAACGTTCCGAGCCGCCGTCGGCACGCTGGATACGCGGGTCGTTGGCGCACGCCAAGCTGGGCCAATAAGGATCATCAACTGCAAGACTGACCACCAGGCCCTTGAGGGAGGGATGGTCGAGAAAACAGCCGAGGCTGTGTTCGAGAATAGTGCGCCCGCCCAGTTGCAGGTACTGCTTGGGACGGTCCGCGGCCATACGGGCACCGACGCCCGCGGCAGGAATCACGGCCCAGAAGGCCGGTAAATCGTGGCTCATTGGGCCAACTGGTAGAGGGTTTCGCCCTCCTTGACCATGCCCAACTCATGACGAGCCCGCTCTTCAACGGTCTCCGTGCCTTTTTTCAGCTCAAGCACTTCAGCGTCGAGGACGCGGTTGCGCTCCAGCAGGCGTTCGTTTTCGGCACGCTGGTCGGCAATTTGCTGGGTCAACTCTTCTACCTGCGCAAAGCTGCCATTACCGACCCATAGGCGGTACTGCAGGCCAGCCAGCAACAAGAGCAAGACGAGGAACAACCAATTGGGACTGCGCATCGAAATCCGGGTATCCAGTGAAAAAAGACAGTCATGCAAACCTTTTGCAGCAACTGATAGCACAAAGCCTGGTAAAACCAGGCTTGCGCTTGTCAGTCAGCAGATTAGCGCCGAAATTCACACTTTCGTGAGATTTCTGACGTAATCCGCCGACTTTTTACCATTTACTGCTTAGCCGCGAAACTCGCCGCGACCGTTGTACTTAGCTTTACCTGCCAATTGCTCTTCGATGCGCAGCAATTGGTTGTACTTGGACACGCGATCGGAACGGCACAGGGAACCGGTCTTGATCTGGCCCGCCGAAGTACCCACGGCCAGGTCGGCAATGGTGGAATCTTCGGTTTCGCCGGAGCGATGGGAGATCACGGCAGTGTAGCCCGCAGCCTTGGCCATCTGGATGGCTTCCAGGGTTTCGGTCAGGGTGCCGATCTGGTTGAACTTGATCAGGATAGAGTTGGCGATCTTCTTGTCGATGCCTTCTTTCAGGATCTTGGTGTTGGTCACGAACAAGTCGTCGCCCACCAGCTGGATTTTCTCGCCGATCTTGTCGGTGAGGATTTTCCAGCCATCCCAGTCGGACTCGTCCAGGCCGTCTTCGATCGAGATGATCGGGTAGCGCTGGGTCAGGCCCTTGAGGTATTCAGCAAAACCTTCGGAGTTGAACACCTGGCCTTCGCCGGACAGGTTGTACTTGCCGTCTTCATAGAATTCGCTGGCAGCGCAGTCCAGGGCCAGGGTCACGTCGGTGCCCAGCTTGTAGCCAGCGTTGGCGACGGCTTCGGAGATGACTTTGAGTGCATCTTCGTTGGAGGCCAGGTTCGGCGCGAAACCACCTTCGTCACCCACGGCAGTGCTCAGGCCACGGGCCTTCAGTACAGCCTTGAGGTGATGGAAAATCTCGGTGCCCATGCGCAGGCCTTCGGAGAAGGACTTGGCGCCAACCGGCTGCACCATGAATTCCTGGATGTCGACGTTGTTATCCGCGTGCTCGCCACCGTTGATGATGTTCATCATCGGCACCGGCATCGAGTAGACGCCAGGGGTGCCGTTCAGGTTGGCAATGTGTGCGTACAACGGCAGGTCCTGGTCCTGCGCGGCCGCCTTGGCAGCTGCCAGGGACACCGCGAGGATGGCGTTGGCGCCGAGGCTGCCTTTGTTTTCAGTGCCGTCGAGCTTGATCATCGCGTGGTCCAGGGCTTTCTGGTCCAGCGGGTCCTTGCCCAGCAACAGGTCACGAATCGGACCGTTGATGTTGGCTACAGCCTTGAGTACACCCTTGCCCAGGTAACGGCTCTTGTCGCCATCACGCAGTTCCAGCGCTTCGCGCGAACCGGTGGAAGCACCGGACGGCGCGCAGGCGCTGCCGATGATGCCGTTATCGAGAAGCACGTCGGCTTCGACGGTGGGGTTGCCACGGGAGTCGAGAACTTCACGACCTTTGATGTCGACGATTTTTGCCATTGTTGTAAACACTCCAAAGTTGACGAAAACGACGCAGCTGAAGGAAATCTTTTGACCGACCGCAAGGGTGGAACAACGGGGCAGGCTTGCAGACGACAAGGCTCAGGCCCGGGGGCCTGAGCGTAAAGCGTGGGAAATTCTACCGGAGAAATGCCAGTTACGCGGTCTCTACCGTCGGAAAACTCTTGACCAGCTCGTCCAACTGCTTGAGCTGGGCCAGGAATGGCTCCAGCTTGTCCAGGCGCAGGGCGCATGGGCCATCACATTTGGCGTTGTCCGGGTCTGGGTGAGCTTCAAGGAACAGGCCCGCCAGCGACTGGCTCATGCCCGCCTTGGCCAGGTCCGTCACCTGGGCACGTCGCCCGCCAGCGGAGTCCGAACGACCACCGGGCATTTGCAGCGCGTGGGTCACGTCGAAGAACACTGGGTATTCGAACTGTTTCATGATGCCGAAACCGAGCATGTCCACCACGAGGTTGTTGTAGCCGAAGCTTGAACCCCGCTCGCAGAGGATCAACTGGTCGTTACCCGCTTCCACGCACTTGCTCAGGATGTGTTTCATCTCCTGGGGGGCGAGGAACTGGGCTTTCTTGATATTTATCACAGCGCCGGTCTTGGCCATGGCGACCACGAGGTCGGTCTGGCGCGACAGAAAGGCCGGCAACTGGATGATGTCGCACACCTCGGCGACCACGGCAGCCTGCTCAGGCTCGTGGACGTCGGTGATGATCGGCACGCCGAAGGCTTGCTTGATGTCCTGGAAGATCCGCATGCCTTCTTCAAGGCCCGGGCCGCGATAGGAGGTCACGGACGAACGGTTGGCCTTGTCGAAGCTGGCCTTGAAGACATAAGGGATACCCAGTTTCTGGGTGACCCGCACGTACTCCTCACACACCTGCATCGCCATGTCGCGGCTTTCCAGCACGTTCATGCCGCCAAACAGCACCATGGGCTTGTCGTTGGCAATCTCGATGTCGCCTACGCGAATGATCTTCTGGGCCATCTGATTTACGCCTTCTTCTGGTGTTGCGTCAGTGCTGCTTTGACGAAACCACTGAACAACGGGTGACCGTCGCGCGGCGTCGAGGTGAACTCAGGGTGGAACTGGCAGGCCACGAACCATGGATGATCCGGTGCTTCGACCACTTCAACCAGCTTGCCATCATCGGAGCGACCGGAAATCTTCAGGCCGGCTTCCTTGATCTGCGGCAGCAGGTTGTTGTTCACTTCATAACGGTGGCGGTGGCGCTCGACGATCACGTCCTTGCCGTAGCAGTCATGAACCAGCGAACCCGGCTCCAGCAAGCAGTTTTGTGCGCCAAGGCGCATAGTGCCACCCAGGTCGGAGCTTTCGGTACGGGTTTCAACGGCGCCAGTGGCGTCTTCCCACTCGGTGATCAGGCCCACGACTGGATGGCCGCTGCTGTGATCGAACTCGGTAGAGTTGGCGTCTTTCCAGCCCAGCACGTTACGGGCGAACTCGATAACGGCCACTTGCATGCCCAGGCAGATACCCAGGTACGGCACCTTGTTTTCACGGGCGTACTGCACGGCAGTGATCTTGCCTTCCACGCCACGCAGGCCGAAACCGCCGGGAACGAGGATCGCGTCAACACCTTCGAGCAGCGCGGTGCCCTGGTTCTCGATGTCTTCGGAGTCGATGTAGCGCAGGTTGACCTTGGTACGGTTGCTGATACCGGCGTGGCTCATGGCTTCGATCAGCGACTTGTACGCGTCCAGCAGCTCCATGTACTTACCGACCATGGCGATGGTGACTTCATGCTCAGGGTTGAGCTTGGCGTCGACAACCGCGTCCCACTCGGACAGGTCGGCGCCGCCGCACTGCAGGCCGAAACGCTCGACCACAAAATCATCCAGCCCTTGCGAATGCAGAATGCCTGGGATCTTGTAAATGGTGTCGGCGTCTTCCAGGGCAATTACCGCACGTTCTTCAACGTTGGTGAACTGCGCGATCTTGCGGCGCGAGGAAATGTCGATCGGGTGATCGGAGCGGCATACCAGCACGTCCGGCTGCAGGCCGATGGAGCGCAGTTCCTTGACCGAGTGCTGGGTAGGCTTGGTTTTGGTTTCGCCGGCAGTGGCGATGTAGGGCACCAGTGTCAGGTGCATCAGCATCGCGCGCTTGGCGCCAACTTCGAAACGCAACTGGCGGATGGCTTCGAGGAACGGTTGGGACTCGATGTCACCCACGGTGCCACCGATCTCGACCATCGCCACGTCGGCATCGCCTGCACCCTTGATGATGCGGCGCTTGATTTCGTCGGTGATGTGCGGGATCACCTGGATGGTTGCACCCAGGTAGTCACCACGGCGCTCTTTGCGCAGCACGTGCTCGTAGACACGGCCGGTGGTGAAGTTGTTGTTCTGGGTCATGGTCGTGCGGATGAACCGCTCGTAGTGGCCCAGGTCCAGGTCGGTCTCGGCGCCGTCGTGGGTGACGAACACTTCACCGTGCTGGAACGGGCTCATGGTGCCCGGGTCAACGTTGATGTACGGGTCCAGCTTGAGCATGGTGACCTTAAGTCCCCGCGCCTCCAGGATGGCCGCCAATGAAGCGGAGGCAATGCCTTTCCCCAATGAAGAAACAACACCGCCCGTGACGAATATGTAGCGCGTCATGAAAAACCCTAGAAGTCTGCGTTAAAGCGGTCCGAGCCGCCGGGGAAAGCGAAGGAAGGCCGAAGCCCCCGATCACCTGCATTAATCACAGTGCACCTTTCAAAAAAACCGCCGCGTTGTGACAGACCAGCAATGAAACACCGGTACGTTGATCGCTACACATTTTTTGGAATCGCCCAGCAAAGACTGCTTGGTAATCGGCAACGACTGCGATTCAGGCGAATCCACAGAAGTTGTATCAAGAAGGGAGCGTAGTCTACCGGAAAGACGCTATCAGCTCAAACCTTGATCGCAGGTCTGTGGCAACCAATCCAACTGCACCTCACCCACCGACCGGGCCCATGCCCCCGCAACGCTTGGCACAGCCAGCAATTGCTCGCCCCGATAGACCAGCGGCAATCTGCCACGGACGAAGCCCGGCATGCCGCTTTCATTCAGCAGACGCTTGAGATCACGCCGGCCTCGGCCCGGTACGTCGATGATTTCGCCACCTTGGCGATAACGAACCTGCAGCGGGCCTTCGGGCGCCTTGCCGATAAACTTCAGTTGACCATTGCCCGTTAACTCTAGTGGATTTTGCGCATCGGGCCAGCTCACCGATGCGTCGGAAAACTCCGACCATGTTGAGGGCAACCACCAGATGCGTTCACCGCTACGCTGCATTTGACCGTCGGCCAGCCGCCACAGGGGCTGTGCGTCACCCTTGGCATCGCGCAGGGCATGCCAACCGGCCCAGTGGTCGCTGTCGGGTAAACGGGTCAGTGGCATCAGCCAATGCCGCAGGGCGTTGCGCTGGCGGGCATCGGATAGTTCGCGCAATGGTTCAAGCGCCAGAGACGGCAGAGGCAACCAGGGAAACGTAGAAGGCTGATCGGCGCGCTGCAGGTCCATCAGCGCCAACTCGTCGAGCAGCCCTTGCGCCTCAGCCATATGCTCAGCCGTGCGAGCCAGGTGGGTGATCGCGTGGGGCCAGCGTTCCGTCAGGGTTGGGAATACGCGGTGACGCAGGTAATTGCGGGAAAACCGTGGATCAGCATTGGAGGGATCTTCGATCCACTGCAACTGATGCTGATGGGCGTAGGCTTCCAGTTCGCGACGGGAGAACGCCAGCAACGGCCGCACCAAGTGGCCCTGCGCTAAGGGACGATGCTCAGGCATAGCTGCCAACCCTCGCACGCCGGCACCACGCAGCAGGCGAAACAGCAGGGTTTCGGCTTGATCGTCGCGGTGTTGGCCGGTGAAAAGCACCTCCCCTGCCCCCATGACCTGCATGAATGCTTGGTAGCGCGCATCGCGGGCCGCACGTTCAAGACTGGCGCCAGGCTGCACCTGCACGCGCATGGTCCGCAGGGGCACGCCCAGGCTGTCGCAGACCGCTTGGCAATGAGCAGGCCATACCTCTGCGGCAGCCTGCAGGCCATGGTGAATATGGACAGCGCTGAGGGGAGGTAATGTTTCGGACTTTGCCAGAGTGACCAGAAGATGCAGCAGCACAGTGGAATCGAGGCCACCCGAGAACGCGACGTGCCAGGCCGGGGCGTTACGCCAAGGGGCTAGGGTTTGCAGGAGGTTGGCGGATAAGCTGGGCGTCATGACAAAGTACCGCCATTCATCTGGAATGAAATAAACCAGCTTACACAAAACAAATGTGGGAGCGGGCTTGCTCGCGAATACGGATTATCAGCCACTGTATATGTGTCTGATACACCGCTTTCGCGAGCAAGCCCGCTCCCACATTTGGGTACCGCGTCGGCTTAGAGGCCGTAGCTCATCAGGCGCTCATAACGACGAGCCAGCAGCGCTTCGTTATCCAGCTTCTTGAGCATCGCCAGTTGCGAACCCAACTCGGCACGGATGGTCGCAGCAGCCGCAGCCGGGTCACGGTGGGCACCGCCCAATGGCTCGGCGATGACTTTGTCGACGATACCCAGGCCTTTGAGGCGATCGGCGGTGATGCCCATGGCTTCGGCAGCGTCCGGCGCCTTTTCGGCGGTTTTCCACAGGATCGAGGCACAACCTTCCGGCGAGATCACTGCGTAGGTCGAGTACTGCAACATATTCAGTTGGTCGCAGACACCAATGGCCAGCGCACCGCCAGAACCACCTTCACCGATCACGGTGGCGATGATCGGGGTTTTCAGGCGGGCCATGACGCGCAGGTTCCAGGCAATCGCTTCGCTCTGGTTGCGCTCTTCGGCGTCGATACCTGGGTAGGCACCCGGCGTGTCGATGAAGGTCAGGATCGGCATCTTGAAACGCTCGGCCATTTCCATCAGGCGGCACGCCTTGCGGTAGCCTTCCGGGCGCGGCATGCCGAAGTTGCGGCGTACTTTCTCGCGCACTTCACGGCCTTTCTGGTGACCGATCACCATCACCGGCTGGTCGTCCAGGCGAGCGATGCCGCCCACGATGGCCGCGTCGTCGGAGAAGTGACGGTCGCCATGCAACTCGTCGAACTCGGTGAAAATGTGCTCGATGTAGTCCAGGGTGTAAGGACGGCGCGGGTGGCGAGCCAGGCGCGCGATCTGCCAGCTGGTCAGCTTGCCGAAGATGTCTTCGGTGAGCGTGCTGCTCTTGTCTTGCAGGCGAGCGATCTCATCGCCGATATTCAGCGAATTGTCATTGCCGACCAGGCGCAGCTCTTCGATCTTGGCTTGCAGGTCAGCGATCGGCTGTTCGAAATCAAGAAAATTCGGGTTCATAAGCGTCCGTCTTGGGTCGACGGCCAAGGGGTGCCTGGCCAGCCGGTTGTCTATTCGCGCCCTACCTTAAGGGAGAGGCGCGTTTAGGTCGAGATTAAATGTTTAGTCGAGATCAGACTCATCTGACCGTCAACGGTATTGGAGGAAGACGTTGTCTCGCCCGAACTGGTCACGCAAAGCTTGAATCAAGCCATCAGCGGGATCAATTCGCCACGTCTCACCAAACTGCAACATGGCCTTGGCATCGCTACCGGTGTACTCCATGGTCACCGGGCATGCGCCACGGTGGCGTTTGAGCAAGTCCCCCAACCAGCGTAGCTGATCGCCTTTAAGCGCTTCGGTCTTGACCTTCAGGCGCAGGCTCTCGGCCAGGTTGGTGCGGGCATCTTCCATGCTCATCACCCGCTTGATACGCAGGCGCAGACCACCGGAGAAGTCATCATTGCTGACCTCCCCTTCCACCACCACCATGGCGTCGGTTTGCAGCAGCGACTGGGCGGAGTGGAACGCGTCGGCAAACAATGACGCTTCGATGCGGCCCGAGCGGTCATCGAGGGTGATGAAGCCCATCTTGTCGCCCTTCTTATTTTTCATCACCCGCAGGGCGATGATCATGCCGGCGACGGTCTGGGTATCCCGCGCCGGTTTCAGGTCGATGATGCGCTGACGGGCGAAACGGCGGATTTCGCCTTCGTACTCGTCAATCGGGTGGCCGGTGAGGTAGAGGCCCAAGGTGTCTTTCTCACCTTTCAGACGTTCCTTGAGGGTCAGTTCCTTGGCCTTGCGGTGGTTGGCATAGACATCCGCATCCTCTTCGACGAACAGCCCACCAAACAGGTCGGCGTGGCCGCTGTCATGGGTACGGGCAGTCTGTTCGGCAGCCTTGATCGCCTCTTCCATGGCGGTCAGCAGCACCGCGCGGTTGCGGTCGATATTAGCCTGGTAAGCCTTCGGCTCATCATGGAAGTACGGGCCAAGACGGTCGAGTGCGCCGCTGCGGATCAGGCCATCGAGGGTACGCTTGTTGATGCGCTTGAGGTCCACCCGCGCACAGAAATCGAACAGGTCTTTGAACGGCCCGTCCTGACGCGCTTCGGTAATGGCCTCCACCGGGCCTTCGCCCACGCCCTTGATCGCGCCGAGGCCATAGATGATGCGGCCTTCGTCGTTCACCGTGAACTTGAACTCCGAAGCGTTCACGTCCGGCGCGTCGAGACGCAGCTTCATGGTGCGCACTTCCTCGATCAAGGTCACAACCTTGTCGGTGTTGTGCATATCCGCCGAGAGTACCGCCGCCATGAACGGCGCCGGGTAGTGGGCTTTCAGCCAGGCGGTCTGGTACGACACCAGGCCGTAGGCGGCGGAGTGGGATTTGTTGAAGCCATAACCGGCGAATTTTTCTACCAGGTCGAAGATGTTACCGGCCAGGTCGGCATCGATGTTGTTAGTCGCGCAGCCTTCAATGAAACCGCCGCGTTGCTTGGCCATTTCCTCGGGCTTTTTCTTACCCATGGCGCGACGCAGCATGTCCGCACCGCCGAGGGTGTAGCCGGCCATCACCTGGGCGATCTGCATCACCTGTTCCTGGTACAGGATGATGCCGTAGGTCGGCGCCAGTACGGGCTTGAGGCCCTCATACTGGTAGTCGGAGTGCGGATAAGCCAGCTCGGCGCGCCCGTGTTTACGGTTGATGAAGTCATCCACCATGCCCGATTGCAGCGGGCCCGGACGGAACAGGGCCACCAGTGCGATCAAGTCTTCCAGGCAGTCGGGCTTGAGCTTTTTGATCAGCTCTTTCATGCCCCGGGATTCAAGCTGGAACACCGCGGTGGTTTCGGCTTTTTGCAGCAGGCTGTAGGTCGGTTTATCGTCCAGCGGGATAAACGCGATATCCAGCGGTTCTTCGCCGACCTTGGCACGGTCGCGGTTGATGGTCTTGAGCGCCCAGTCGATGATCGTCAGGGTCCGCAGGCCGAGGAAGTCGAACTTCACCAGGCCGGCCGCCTCCACGTCGTCCTTGTCGAACTGAGTGACCAGGCCGTCGCCTTCTTCATCGCAATAGATCGGCGAAAAGTCGGTGAGCTTGGTCGGCGCGATAACCACACCGCCGGCGTGTTTACCGACGTTACGCACCACGCCTTCGAGCTTGCGCGCCATGTCCCAGATTTCGGCGGCTTCTTCATCGACCTTGATAAAGTCACGCAGGATTTCTTCCTGCTCGTAGGCTTTTTCCAGGGTCATGCCGACTTCGAACGGGATCATCTTCGACAGGCGGTCCGCCAAACCGTAGGACTTGCCCTGCACCCGCGCCACGTCGCGGATTACCGCTTTGGCGGCCATGGAACCGAAGGTGATGATCTGACTTACCGCGTTGCGGCCATATTTCTCGGCCACGTATTCAATCACGCGGTCTCGGCCATCCATGCAGAAGTCAACGTCGAAGTCGGGCATGGAAACCCGTTCCGGGTTCAGGAACCGTTCGAACAGCAGGTCATATTCCAGCGGGTCAAGGTCGGTGATCTTCTGTACATAGGCCACCAGCGAGCCAGCACCTGACCCCCGGCCCGGACCTACCGGTACGCCGTTGTTTTTGGCCCACTGGATAAAGTCCATTACGATCAGGAAGTAACCGGGGAATCCCATCTGGATGATGATATCCAGCTCGAAATTCAACCGATCGACATACACCTGGCGCTTGGCTTCGTAGTCCTCGGTGGTGTCCTTGGGCAGCAGGACGCTCAGGCGTTCTTCCAGGCCATCGAACGACACTTTTCGAAAATATTCGTCGATGGTCATGCCATCGGGAATCGGGAAGTTGGGCAGGAAGTGCTTGCCCAGCTTTACTTCAATGTTGCAGCGCTTGGCGATCTCGACGGAGTTCTCAAGGGCCTCGGGCAAATCGCTGAACAGCTCCGCCATTTCATCGGCGCTTTTGAGGTACTGCTCTTCGCTGTAGTTCTTCGAACGGCGCGGGTCGTCCAGGGCCCGGCCTTCGCCGATGCACACGCGGGTTTCGTGGGCTTCGAAATCTTCTTTCTTGATAAAGCGCACATCGTTGGTCGCCACCAGCGGCGCACCCAGCTTGTCGGCCAGGGCTACGGCAGCGTGCAGGTGCTCTTCATCATTGGGGCGATTGGTACGCTGCACTTCCAGGTAGAAACGGCCCGGGAATACCTGCATCCACTCGCGCGCCAGCACCTCGGCTTCCTGGGGGTTGCCGCCCAGCAGCGCGATACCGATTTCACCCTCTTTGGCCGCCGAGAGCATGATCAGGCCCTCGCTGGCTTCGGCCACCCACTCGCGTTCGATGATGATCGAGCCGTTGCGCTGGCCGTCGATAAAGCCACGGGAGATCAGTTCGGTGAGGTTGCGATAACCCACACCGTTCATCGCCAGCAGGCTGATGCGGCTCAGGGGGTTATCCGGGTCTTTGTTGGACAGCCACAGGTCGGCGCCGCAGATCGGCTTGATGCCGGCGCCCATGGCGTTCTTGTAGAACTTGACCAGGGAACACATGTTGTTCTGGTCGGTAACCGCGACCGCAGGCATGTTCATGCCCACCAGGGTTTTGACCAGCGGTTTGATCCGTACCAGGCCGTCGACCAGGGAGTACTCAGTGTGCAGGCGTAGATGAACGAATGAAGCCGGCATAGTGATCCTGTCTTGATACATGAAAACAACAAGGCCCGGATTGTACCGGGCCTGGGTAAAAACATCAGCCTTGCTGCTAAACCTCGATCAGGCTTTCACGGGCCTCATAAGCCTGGCGTACCGGGGCAAACGAGCGGCGATGGATCGGGGTGGGGCCGAGCCGAGCCAGGGCTTCCAGATGAACGGGCGTCGGGTAGCCCTTATGCCCGCCAATCCCGTAGCCGGGATAGATCAATTCGAACGCGGCCATTTCACGGTCGCGGCTGACCTTGGCCAGGATCGAGGCGGCGGCAATGGCGGGAACCTTGCTATCGCCCTTGACCACCGCTTCGGACGGCATCGTCAGCTTGGGGCAACGGTTGCCGTCGATCATCGCCATTTTCGGGGTGATGTGCAGCCCTTCCACTGCGCGCTGCATCGCCAGCATGGTGGCGTGCAGGATATTCAGCGCGTCGATTTCTTCGACTTCAGCCCGGGCGATATGCCAGCTCAGGGCCTTTTCACAGATCTCGTCATAGAGTTTTTCGCGGCGCGCTTCGGTGAGTTTCTTCGAATCGTTGAGCCCCAGGATCGGGCGGTTCGGATCAAGGATCACCGCCGCCGTGACCACAGCGCCACACAGCGGGCCGCGCCCGACTTCGTCAACACCCGCCACCAGTTCGTGGGCTTGGGCAACGAGGCTGAAATCCAGGCCCATTTGCATGGTCATAAGGCGTCCTGTTTATGGCCGATCAAGGTCAGTACGGCATCGGCCGCCTGGTTCGAGGCATCACGGCGCAACGTGCGGTGAATGTCGTCGAAACCACGGGTCTGCTCTTCGCCGCCCTCGATCAAGGGTAGTAGAGTTTGCGCAAGCGCTTCGGGCGTTGCATCGTCCTGCAACAACTCCGGCACCAGCAGGCGCTGTGCCAGCAGGTTGGGCAAGGAAATGTAAGGGCTCTTGACCATGCGCTTGAGAATCCAGAAGGTCAGTGGCGCCAGGCGATAGGCCACGACCATCGGCCGCTTGTACAGCAAGGCCTCCAGCGTGGCAGTGCCCGAGGCGATCAACACCGCATCGCAGGCTGCCAGCGCCAGGTGGGACTGGCCATCGAGCAGGGTCAACGGCAGGTTGCGACCTTCCAGCAGGGTTTCGATCTGCGCACGGCGTTGCGGGCTGGCACAGGGCAGCACAAAGCGAATCCCCGGCTTTTGCGCTTGCAGACGTTCGGCAGCATCAAAGAACAACGCACCCAAGCGCCCCACCTCGCCGCCACGACTCCCTGGCATCAACGCAACCAAGGGGCCATCGGGCAAACCCAGCTCAGCGCGCGCGGCAGCACGGTCAGCCTGCAAGGGAATGGCGTCAGCCAAGGTGTGGCCGACAAACCGCACCGGCACGCCCTTCTCTTCGTAGAACCGGGCTTCGAACGGCAGCAACGTCAACATCAGGTCGCAGCCTTCGCGGATTTTCAACACGCGCTTCTGGCGCCACGCCCATACGGATGGGCTGACGTAGTGCACGGTCTTGATCCCGGCCTGACGCAACTTGAGTTCGATATTGAGAGTGAAATCCGGCGCATCGATGCCGATAAAGACGTCAGGCTTTTCTTCGATCAGCGTCTTGATCAGCAGCTTGCGGCGAGCCAGCAGCTCACGCAGGCGTCCCAAGACTTCTACCAGCCCCATGACCGACAGGCGCTCCATGGGGAAGTAGGAGGTCAGGCCTTCGGCCTGCATCAACGGGCCGCCGACCCCGATAAATTCCACCGCCGGATGCTGGGCCTTGAGCGCCCGCATCAAGCCGGCACCCAGGATATCGCCGGAAGCTTCACCGGCCACGAGCGCAATACGCAGAGTGGCCATGATCAGCGGGTGATGCCGCGAGTCGAGGTCTGGATAGAGTCACGGAACACCGCGACTTCCGGAAACTGCGTGGCAGGCTCTGCCAGCTCGGCCAGGGCCTGCTCCACGGTCAACCCTTGGCGGTAAACCGTCTTGTAGGCACGGCGCAGGGCGTGGATGGCCTCTTCGCTGAAACCGCGGCGACGCATGCCTTCAAAATTCATGCTACGGGCTTCGGCAGGGTTGCCGAATACCGTCACGAACGCCGGGACATCCTTGCCAATGGCGGTGCCCATGCCGGAAAAGCTGTGGGCGCCGATATGGCAGTACTGATGCACCAGGGTAAAACCGGAGAGGATCGCCCAATCGTCAACGTGCACATGGCCTGCCAACGCGGTGTTGTTGACCAGGATGCAATGGTTGCCGATCACGCTGTCATGGCCGATATGCGCATAGGCCATCACCAGGTTGTGATCGCCCAACGTGGTTTCAGCGCGATCCTGCACGGTGCCGCGGTGAATGGTGACGCCTTCACGAATGATGTTGTGGTCACCGATGACCAGGCGTGTTTCTTCACCCTTGTACTTCATGTCCGGGGTGTCTTCGCCTACCGAGGAGAACTGGTAGATACGATTGTGTTTGCCAATACGGGTCGGACCTTTAAGGATCACGTGTGGCCCGATGACAGTCCCCTCGCCGATTTCCACACCTGCGCCGACGATCGACCAAGGGCCGACCTCAACGTCGGCGGCCAGTACGGCCGACGGATCGATGATTGCGCGAGGGTCAATCAAACTCATAGTTTGCGTTCCGCACAGATGATCTCGGCAGAGCACACCGGCTTGCCATCTACCGAGGCCTGGCATTCGAACTTCCAGATCTGGCGCTTGCAACTGATGAACTTGGCTTCCAGGATCAACTGGTCACCCGGGGTGACCGGGTTGCGAAAACGCAGCTTGTCGGAACCCACGAAATAGTAAAGCGTGCCGTCGGCAGGCTTGAGGTCGAGCATTTTGAAACCAAGGATACCGGCAGCCTGGGCCATGGCTTCGATGATCAACACACCCGGCATGATTGGATGCGCAGGAAAGTGACCGTTGAAGAATGGTTCGTTGATGCTGACATTCTTGTAGGCACGAATGCGCTTTTCCTCGACGTTGAGGTCCACTACGCGGTCCACCAGCAGGAACGGGTAACGGTGAGGCAGGTATTCGCGAATCTCGTTGATGTCCATCATTTCGGGGGGAAGCCTGTAATAAAGATTGGGGGCGGGCGCACCAGGCGCACGCCCCGCTAGCAAATCAAGGAGGCCGTCTAGCGGCTGCGCACACTTGATATGGAAATGGTATCAGCCTTCTGATGAAGCATTACCGCCGGGGGTCACGTCCCCGACACGCTTTTCAAGCTGTTTGATACGTCGTGCCATGTCGTCGATCTTCCTCAAACGCGCGGCACTCTTGCGCCATTCGGCCGCAGGTTGCATCGCGGTACCGGACGAATAGGCCCCTGGCTCTGTGATCGAGTGGGTCACCATGGTCATGCCGGTGATGAAGACGTTGTCGCAAATGTCGATATGCCCCACCAGCCCTACGCCACCGGCGAGCATGCAATGCTTGCCGATCTTGGTGCTGCCGGAAATACCCACGCAGGCGGCCATGGCGGTGTGATCGCCAATCTGCACGTTGTGGGCGATCTGGATCTGGTTATCGAGCTTCACACCGTTACCGATCACGGTATCGGCCAGGGCCCCGCGATCCACAGCAGTGTTCACGCCGATCTCCACATCATCGCCGATCAATACGCCACCGACCTGGGCGATCTTGTGCCAGATGCCCTTGGCATTGGCAAAGCCGAAGCCCTCACCGCCGATCACGGCGCCCGACTGGATGACCACACGCTGACCGATACGCACATCGTGGTACAGGGTTACGCGAGGAGCCAGCCAGCCATCGGCACCAATTTCGCAGCGCGCGCCGATGAAACAGTGGGCACCCACGGTGACGCCTGCACCAATACGCGCTCCACTCTCGATCACGGCAAACGCGCCGATGCTGGCCGTCGGGTCAACCTGGGCATCCTCGGCGATCACGGCAGACGGGTGAATACCGCCAGCCGCCTTCGGCTTGGGATCGAACAGGTGCGACGCCTTGGCGTACGACAGATACGGGTCGGCTACCACCAGCGCATCCCCAATAAACCCTTCGGCGTCAGCGGCCTTCAGCAACACGGCTGCGGCCTGGCAGTCGACCAGGTATTTACGGTATTGAGGATTTGCGAGGAAGCTCAACTGAGCTGGGCCAGCCTCCTGCAAGGTGGCTAGCCCAGTGATTTCTTTCTCCTTGGAGCCACGCAAGGTGGCCCCCAGGAACTCGGCCAACTCGCCGAGTTTGATAGTCGCTGTCATGGTTTACTTCAGCTGGTTCATGCGCTCGATCACCTGGCGGGTGATGTCGTATTGAGGCTTGACGTCGATCACGGCGCCACGCTCGAACACCAGGTCAAAGGCACCTTTCTTGATGACTTCTTCCACAGCGCTGTCCAATTTCGGCTTGAGCTGCTTGAGCATTTCGCGGTCGGCCACAGCCTTGGCTTCGTTCAGCTCCTTGGATTGGAACTGGTAGTCACGGGCCTTTTGCTTGAATTCAAGCTCCAGACGCTCGCGCTCGCCTTGCTGCATCTTGTCGCCACCGGCTACCAGGCGGTCCTGGATACCCTTGGCGCTGCTTTCCAGCGTCTTGAGCTTGGTCAGCTGCGGACCGAATTTCTTCTCGGCATCCACGGCGTATCGCTTGGCCGCATCGGACTCCAGCAGGGCCATCTGATAGTTCAGGACCGCGATTTTCATTTCGGCGAAGGCCGGGGTGGTGACCAGCACAGTGGCCAGCAAGACCAATTGAGTCAACTTACGCACGATGTACTCCTACAGAATCCGTTGTCGTTATCTTAGGTCAGACGCTTAGAACGTCTGGCCGAGGGAGAATTGGAAAATCTGGGTTTCAGCGTTATCCGGTTTCTTGATCGGCATGGCCAGAGCAAAGCTCAACGGGCCCAGCGCAGTCACCCAGGTCACACCCACGCCGACGGAGCTTGCCAGGTTGCTGAGGCTCACGTCGTTGCATTGGGTGTTGGACTTCACGCCACTCGGGTTGGTGATCTGATCGCACTTGGAGTCGAACACGTTACCCACGTCCCAGAAGACCGAAGTACGCAGGGAACGCTGGTCCTTGACGAACGGCAGCGGGAACAGAATCTCCGCACCACCCTGGATCAGCACGTTACCACCGAATGGCAGCGGGTCGTTGTCCGAATCAGCAGTTGTGCCTCGGTTACCCGTCACGCCAACACCACGGCTTGGGGTACCACGCGGGCCCAGGGTACTGTCCTTGAAGCCACGTACCGAGTTGAAGCCACCAGCATAGTAGTTTTCATAGAACGGCAAGCCATTGGTCGAACCATAACCGTCGCCATAGCCCAGCTCTGTGTGCAGGCGCATGGTGTAGTTATCGCTCAACGGTTGGAACAACTGGCCGCGGTAGTCGAGCTTGAAGAACGACAGGTCGCTGCCCGGCGTGGTGACTTCCGCAGTCAGGCTCTGGGAGTGGCCGCGGGTTGCCAGTACGCCTTTGTTCAGGGTCGACTCGGACCAGCCGGCAGACGCCTTGAAGTTCAGGAACTTGTCGCCTTCACGACGGGTGAAGTCAAAGATTTCGTCCACGGTGTACACACCGGTCTTGATCTCATCCTGCTGTGCGGTGAGGCCGAAGGTCAGGCGCGACGTCTCGCTGATCGGGTAACCCACGTTGACACCAGCACCCAGGCTGTCGATCGCATAGCTTGCAACGTCAACATCGAGGTCTTTGTAGTCGGTGGTGCGGTAGAAGGCGTTGTAGCCCAGGCTCACACCGTCTGCAGTCCAGTAGGGGTCGGTGTAGCCGAAGTTGTATCGGCTCTGGTATTCGCTGCGGGTCAGGCCGATGGACACACGGTTACCGGTACCCAGGAAGTTGTTCTGCGTGATGGAACCACCCAGGATCAAACCGGCGCTCTGAGCGAAACCGACGCTGGCGGTGATCGAACCCGAGGCTTGTTCTTCAACGGCGTAGTTCACGTCAACCTGGTCATCCACACCCGGTACAGCCGGGGTTTCGACGTTGACTTCCTTGAAGAAGCCCAGGCGCTCAAGACGGGTCTTGGACTGGTCGATCAGGTAGGTCGAAGCCCAGCCACCTTCCATCTGACGCATTTCACGACGCAGCACTTCGTCCGCAGACTTGGTGTTGCCACGGAAGTTGATGCGGTTGACGTAGGCACGCTTGCCTGGATCGACGACGAAGGTGATGTCCACCGTGTGGTCTTCATCATTCGGGGTCGGCACGCCGTTGACGTTGGCGAAGGTATAGCCTTCGTTACCCAGGCGACGGGTGATCAGTTCAGAGGTGGTGGTCATCAGCTTGCGCGAGAACACCTGGTCCTTCTGCACCAGCAGCAGGGACTTGACCTGGTCTTCAGGCACTTTCAGGTCGCCGCTGAGCTTGACGTCACGAACCTTGTACTTCTCGCCTTCGTTGACGTTGACGGTGATGTAGACGTGCTTCTTGTCCGGGGTGATGGACACCTGGGTCGAAGCGATGTCCATGTTGATGTAGCCACGGTCCAGGTAGTAGGAGCGCAGGCGTTCCAGGTCACCGGAGAGTTTTTCACGGGCGTACTTGTCATCGTTCTTGAAGAACGACAACCAGTTGGTGGTCTTGAGTTCGAACAGGTCAACCAGGTCTTCATCAGGGAACTTGGTGTTACCCACGACGTTGATGTGCTGGATGGCGGCCACGGTACCTTCGTTGATGTTGACCTTCAGGCCCACACGGTTACGAGGCTGGGGGATCACTTCGGTTTCCACCGTCGCGGAGTAGCGGCCCTGGGCAACGTACTGGCGTTGCAGCTCGTTACGCACACCCTCAAGGGTCGCGCGCTGGAAGATCTCGCCCTCGGCCAGGCCCGATTGCTTCAGGCCCTTCATCAGGTCTTCAGTGGAGATGGCCTTGTTACCTTCGATCGCGATACTCGCGACGGAAGGTCGCTCGACGACCGTGATGACCAGGACGTTGCCTTCGCGACCCAGTTGGATATCTTGAAAGAACCCGGTTTTGAACAGCGCACGAGTGGATTCCACCAGGCGACGATCATCCGCCTGTTCCCCGACGTTCAACGGCAAGGCACCAAAGACGCTACCCGCGGAAACCCGCTGGAGGCCGTTGACGCGAATATCGGAGATGGTGAAGGACTCGGCGTGAACTTCGGCGATCATCAATACGGTGAGAACCGCAGTTAGCAGCAGACGTTTCATGAAGTCCTTTCTTATTCCAACTGGCAATAAACAAACTGCCGCAAAATGCGGCAGATTCGCAATTCAGCGAAGCGTTACAGACGTCCCAGATCGTTGACCAGGGCTAACAACATCACCCCGACCACCAAACTGATACCGATCTGTATCCCCCAACCCTGCACCCGATCCGACAAGGGGCGACCACGCACCCACTCGACCAGATAAAACAGCAGATGCCCCCCATCCAATACTGGAATGGGCAGCAAATTCAGAACCCCAAGGCTAATACTCAGATAAGCCAGGAAATTCAGGAAATCCGCGACACCCGACTGGGCAGAAGCGCCCGCCACTTTAGCAATGGTTATCGGTCCACTCAAGTTTTTTACCGAGAGCTCACCGAACAACATTTTCTTGAGGGATTCGAGGGTCAGCACGCTCATGGTCCAGGTGCGTTTCGCACCCTCGCCAATCGCGGCCAAAGGCCCGTAGCTGACCTCTCGCACCATCGATGGCGGCCATTCGACACCCTTGACCCCGGCACCCAGGTAACCCCCGGCTGCCTTGGCTTCGCTTCGCACCGACAAGGTCACAGGGACGTCGATTTGAGCACCGTCGCGCTCAACTTTCAGCACAATTTTGGTATCAGGGCGCACACGCACCAGGTCGACCACCTGCTGCCAGTCACCCAGCGCCTGGCCATCGAGGGCCAGCAAGCGATCACCGGTTTTCAGGCCAGCAGCCTGGGCCGGGCCTTTCGGATCGAGCTCGGCCAGCACCGGCGGCAAGGCCGGACGCCAAGGGCGGATCCCCAGGGATTTGATCGGATCGGGCTCATCAGCGCCCTTGAGCCAATGGTCCAGAGCCAATGCCCGCGGGGTTTCGGCGCTGGAATCCTGGTCGCGCACCACCACATTGACGGTGCCGCTCTCGCCCAGGCGACGCACCAACTGCAAGTTGACCGCGCCCCAGCCCGTGGTGGGTTCGCCATCAATGGATACAATTTCCTGCCCAGCCGTCAGGCCAGCCTTGGCCGCGATGCTGTCCGCTTCGACCGCACCAATGACCGGGCGCACCTGCTGGCTGCCCAGCATGGCCAAGACCCAGAAGAACACCATCGCCAACAGAAAGTTGGCAATCGGCCCCGCCGCAACAATCGCAATACGCTGACGAACGGTCTTGCGATTGAAGGATAGGTCCAGCTGGTCTGCAGGCACTTCGCCTTCGCGCTCATCGAGCATCTTGACGTAGCCGCCCAACGGGATAGCAGCAATGACAAACTCGGTGCCGCGGCGGTCATGCCAGCGCAACAACGGCATGCCGAAACCGACGGAAAAGCGCAATACCTTGACGCCGCAACGACGCGCCACCCAGAAGTGGCCGAATTCGTGGAAGGTCACCAACACACCCAGAGCAACCAGGGTGCCGACAATCATGTAGAGCGCACTCATCTAATTTCTCCGCATTTCAATCCAATGCCTGAAGACTCAAACCTGCCCGCAGCCTAACCCGCGTTGCGATCCAACCATTGCCCGGCCAGGGCTCGGGCCTTGGCGTCGGCCTCAAACACCGCCTCCAGGTCATTTACCGCCACCACTGGCTCAAGCGCCAGGACGTCCTCGATGATACTCGCGATCTGCGGAAAGCGGATGCGCCGTTCAAGAAACGCCGCCACGGCCACTTCATTGGCCGCGTTGAGCATCGCCGGGGCGCTGTTACCCGCCTCGGCCGCTTGTCGCGCCAGGCGCAAACACGGGAAACGCTGCTCGTCCGGAGCTTCGAAGTCCAGGCGCGCAATTGCAAACAAGTCCAACGGTGCTACGCCGGAATCAATGCGCTCCGGCCACGCCAAGGCGTTGGCGATCGGTGTGCGCATGTCCGGGTTACCCAACTGCGCCAACACCGAACCATCCACGTAATCGACCAGGGAATGGATCACACTTTGTGGGTGAATCACCACCTCAACCTGGTCAGGCCGCGCATCGAACAACCAGCAGGCCTCGATCAACTCCAGGCCCTTGTTCATCATGCTCGCCGAATCCACCGAGATTTTGCGCCCCATGGACCAGTTCGGGTGTGCGCACGCCTGATCGGGCGACACATGCTCCAGCTCGGCCGACGGAGTCTGGCGGAAGGGTCCGCCAGATGCCGTCAGTAGAATCCGGCGCACGCCGACCTGGCTCAAGCCGCGGGCAAAATCACCGGGCATGCACTGGAAGATGGCGTTGTGCTCGCTGTCCAGAGGCAGCAACACCGCGCCGCTCTTGCGCACCGCTTGCATAAAGAGTGCGCCGGACATGACCAAGGCTTCTTTATTGGCCAGCAGGATTTTCTTGCCAGCATCAACCGCCGCCAAGGTCGGGCGCAAACCTGCTGCGCCCACAATCGCCGCCACCACGGTATCCACGTCCGCATCGGCCGAGACCTGGCACAACCCTGCCTCGCCTACCAACACCTGAGTGGCCAACCCGGCAGCCCGCAGATCATCCTGCAGACTGCGAGCCGCAGCCGCCTCTGGGACCACGGCAAAGCGCGGCGAGTGACGCACACACAATGCCAGCAGCTCGCGCAAACGCGTGAAGCCGGTCAGAGCGAAAACCTGATAGCGATCAGGGTGACGCGCAATGACGTCCAAGGTACTGAGCCCGACCGAGCCGGTCGCGCCCAGCACCGTAACCTGCTGCAGGCGGCTCACGAAGCGATCATCCACAACAGCACGGCGAAGATCGGTAGCGCAGCGGTAAGGCTGTCGATACGGTCAAGCACACCGCCATGACCTGGCAGCAGGTTACTGCTGTCCTTGATGCCAGCCTGGCGCTTGAACATGCTCTCGGTCAGGTCGCCCACCACCGAGATGAACACGACGATAGCCGTACCCAGCAAGGCCAAGAGCACTTCCTTTACCGACCAGTCGCGCACCACACCGACCACCAGCGTGATCAGCAGCGTCAAGGCCAGGCCGCCGTATACGCCCTCCCAGCTCTTGCCTGGGCTGACGGCCGGGGCCAGCTTGCGCTTGCCAAAGGCTCGGCCCGAGAAGTAGGCACCAATGTCAGCGCCCCATACCAACACCATCACCGCCAGGATCAACTCGTTGCCAAGAGGGTAACGCTTGATCTCCACCAACCCTTGCCAGGCCGGCAACAGGATTGCCAGGCCAATCACCAGCTTGCAGGCCACGCTGGACCATTGGCCACTGGTGCGCGGATAGGTGAGCACCAGGAAAGTCGCCAACGCCCACCACAACACTGCCGCACCCAGTACCCAAGGCGCGATATCCGGCAGGATGTACATGAAGAACAACAACAGCGCGACCACGGCGGCGTAGGCCACGCGCGGCAACTGGTTGACGAAGCCCGCCAGGCGCGCCCATTCCCAGGCACCAAGAGTCACGACCAGGCCGATGAACAGCGCAAAGCCGGAACCGTCGAGCAGGAAAAAACCGCACAAGGCAATCGGCAGCAGGATCAGCGCCGTGATGATTCGTTGTTTAAGCATTTAAACCCGGGCTCCAGCTTCGATCTGCTCGCTCGTTTTACCGAAGCGACGCTGACGGGAAGCGAAATCGGCCAGCGCATTACGCATGGCATCGTGTTTGAAGTCCGGCCAGAACAGGTCGGAGAAGTACAGCTCGGTGTAAGCCAGCTGCCACAGCAGGAAGTTGCTGATGCGATGCTCGCCACCGGTACGAATGCACAAGTCCGGCAACGGCAGGTCGCCGGTCACCAGGCAGGTTTGCAACAGTTCGGGCGTGATGTCATCCGGGCGCAGATGGCCGGCCTGCACTTCGCGGGCCAGCCGCTGTGCAGCCTGGGCGATATCCCACTGGCCGCCGTAGTTGGCTGCGATCTGCAGCACGAAACGGTTGCTGCCGGCAGTGATGGCCTCGGCTTCGCGCATGGCCGTTTGCAGTTCCGGATGGAACCGCGAGCGATCACCGATGATGCGCAGACTGATGTTGTTGTCGTTGAGGCGCTTGGCCTCACGACGCAGAGCCTTGAAGAACAGGTCCATCAAGGCACTGACCTCATCGGCGGGCCGCTGCCAGTTCTCACTGGAGAACGCGAACAAGGTCAGCACTTCGACCTTGGCCTCGGCGCACACCTCAATCACCGCCCTTACCGCGTCAACACCCGCTTTATGCCCGGCAACACCCGGCATAAAGCGTTTTTTCGCCCAGCGATTATTCCCATCCATGATGATCGCGACATGGCGCGGCACCACGGAGGGCACAGTCTGCTTGGTCTTTTCCATGAAGGCGTCCTGACCCTTATACGGCCATCAGGTCCGCTTCTTTTTGCTTAGTGGCAGTGTCGATTTCAGCCTCAAACTTGTCGGTCAGTTTCTGGATGTCGGCCGCAGCACGACGCTCTTCGTCCTCACTGATTTCCTTGTCCTTGACCAGCTTTTTCAGCTCGCTCAAAGCATCACGACGGATGTTACGCACGGCAACACGGGCATCTTCAGCGGCACTGCGCGCCTGCTTGGTGAAGCCCTTGCGGGTTTCTTCGGTCAGGGCAGGCATGGAGATCAGCAGCAACTCGCCCAGGTTGGTCGGGTTGAGGTTCAGGCCAGCGCTCTGGATCGCCTTGTCTACGGCAGCGAGCATGTTGCGCTCGAAGGCCACGACTTGCAGAGTGCGAGAGTCTTTTACGGTGATGTTAGCCACTTGGGTGATGGAGGTATCTGTGCCGTAATACGGGACCATCACGCTACCCAGGATGCTGGGGTGCGCCTTGCCTGTGCGAATCTGGCCAAATGCATGGGCCAGGGATTCCAGGGATTTCTGCATACGCTCTTGAGCGTCTTTCTTGATTTCGTTGATCATTGTTGGCCTTCCTCGATCAGAGTCCCTTCTGCGCCGCCGTGTACGATATTCAGCAGGGCGCCGGGCTTGTTCATGTTAAATACGCGCAGCGGCATCTTGTGGTCGCGGCACAGGCAGATAGCGGTCAGGTCCATGACACCCAGCTTGCGATCCAGTACTTCATCGTAGGTCAGATGATCGAACTTCTCGGCATGCGGGTCTTTGAATGGGTCTGCAGTGTATACGCCATCCACCTTGGTCGCCTTCAACACCACGTCGGCATCGATTTCGATAGCACGCAGGCATGCGGCCGAGTCGGTGGTGAAGAACGGGTTACCGGTGCCAGCGGCAAAGATCACCACTTCCTTGGAGTTGAGGTGGCGCATGGCTTTGCGGCGATCATAGTGATCGGTCACGCCAACCATGGAAATAGCCGACATCACGATGGCCGAGATGTTGGCGCGCTCCAGGGCGTCGCGCATGGCTAGGGCGTTCATCACAGTGGCCAGCATGCCCATGTGGTCGCCGGTAACCCGGTCCATACCGGCAGCACTCAGTGCCGCACCGCGGAACAGGTTGCCACCACCAATCACCAGGCCGACCTGCACGCCGATACCGACCAATTGGCCGACTTCCAGCGCCATGCGGTCAAGCACCTTGGGGTCGATCCCGAACTCTTCCGAGCCCATCAGGGCCTCGCCGCTGAGCTTGAGTAGAATGCGTTTATAGCGAGCCTGATAACCACTGCCCTGCTGAGCCATTGCGAATCTCTCCTGCGGCGTATTTTTTAAAAAATTCTTGGCGAGCCGTTTACGGCTTGCGTTCACTCTAGCTGGACGCTGTCACAGCGCCATCGGAACACGGCTTTGTAAGCCAGTTCCGAGAGGAAACCAAATAAAATTGGCCTTCCCATTTGAAAAGAGGCTGCGCGCGTGAGCGGGCAGCCTCTTTCGGCGACAGTTTGGAACTGTCTTATTGCTTGGCGGCAGCCAGCTGGGCAGCAACTTCTTCAGCGAAGTTGTCGACCGGCTTCTCGATGCCTTCGCCTACTTTGAAGTAAGTGAAGGAAACGATTTCAGCACCGGCTTTCTTGGCCAGTTCGCCAACCTTGATTTCAGGGTTCTTGACGAACGCCTGCTCAACCAGGCTTGCTTCAGCCAGGAACTTGCTGATGCGGCCTTTGATCATGTTTTCAACGATGTTCTCTGGCTTGCCGGCGATCTTGTCGGCGTTGAGGCTCAGGAACACAGCTTTTTCACGTTCGATTGCGTCGGCAGACACTTCCGAAGGCAGCAGGAACTCAGGGTTGCTTGCAGCAACGTGCATTGCGATGTCTTTAGCCAGCTCAACGTCGCCGCCTTTGAGAACAACTGCAACACCGATCTTGTTGCCGTGCAGGTAACCACCAACCACATCACCTTCAACGCGAACCAGGCGACGGATGTTGACGTTTTCGCCAACCTTGCCTACCAGTACCAGGCGATCAGCTTCTTGAGCTTCGATCAGCGGAGCGGCGTCAGTCATTTTCTCGGCGAACGCTTTTTCAACGCTGGCAGCTACGAATGCCTTGAAGTCGTCCTGCAGAGCCAGGAAGTCGGTCTGGGAGTTCACTTCCAGCAGAACGGCGGATTTGCCGTCTTCTTTCAGAGCGATAGCGCCTTCAGCAGCCACGTTGCCTGCTTTCTTGGCAGCCTTGATGGCGCCGGAAGCACGCATGTCATCAATGGCTTTTTCGATGTCGCCGCCGGCCTTGGTCAAGGCCTTTTTGCAATCCATCATGCCTTCGCCGGTACGCTCACGCAGTTCTTTAACCAACGCTGCAGTAATCTCTGCCATTTCAAAATCCTCTTGGATAGGTTTTCAACCATTCCACCCGATCAAACGGGCGATCAATTCTTCCCGAATCTCCGTTGTAGGCCGCTGCACGTTACAAATGATGTAGCTGCGCTGCCGACAAATGGTTTTCGAGGTGGCAAAAAGGGGGCCAAGCCCCCTTTTTGCTTACTGAGTCAACGCCAGGGCGTCAATTACTCAGCGGCAGCTACCGGAGCTTCTTCAACGAACTGCTCGGTACCACCAGCAACGTGGTTGCGACCACGGATTACAGCGTCAGCCATCGAACCCATGTACAGCTGGATAGCGCGGATTGCGTCATCGTTGCCTGGGATGATGTAGTCAACGCCTTCCGGGCTGCTGTTGGTATCGACTACGCCGATAACCGGGATGCCCAGCTTGTTGGCTTCGGTGATCGCGATGCGCTCGTGATCAACGTCGATAACGAACAGTGCGTCAGGCAGACCGCCCATGTCCTTGATACCACCCAGGGAACGATCGAGCTTTTCCAGGTCACGGGAGCGCATCAGCGCTTCTTTCTTGGTCAGCTTGGCGAAAGTACCGTCTTCGGCTTGTACTTCAAGGTCACGCAGACGCTTGATGGAAGCACGGATGGTTTTGAAGTTGGTCAGCATGCCGCCCAACCAGCGGTGATCCACGTACGGCGAACCGCAACGTGCTGCTTCTTCAGCAACGATCTTGCCAGCGGAACGCTTGGTGCCAACGAACAGGATCTTGTTTTTGCCCTGGGCCAGACGCTCTACGAAAGTCAGCGCTTCGTTGAACATTGGCAGGGTTTTTTCAAGGTTGATAATGTGAATCTTGTTACGCGCGCCGAAAATGTACTTACCCATTTTCGGGTTCCAGTAACGGGTCTGGTGACCGAAGTGCACACCGGCCTTCAGCATATCGCGCATGTTGACTTGGGACATGATAGTTCCTTAATAAGTCGGGTTTGGCCTCCACGTATCCCAATGACCAACCAGCGGCATCAAGGCCTCCGGCACCCAGGTCATCGTGTCGACACGTGTGTGGATTTAAGCTTTGCGGGGTATCCCCGGAAAGCGGCGCATTTTATACCACAGCATCGGCAAAAACGAAACCCGCAATCACACTTGCCGGTCGTCGTCTTTGCGTAAGCCCTTGAATACAGCCAACATGCCTCTACCTCATAGAGAGAAGCGATCAGCAGATGCGCATGATTTGCCAGCATCGTCTGTTAGAATCGCGTTTTTTGGGACTTGCGCGAATGCTGTAACCCTTTGTCGCGCCCCCCGTGAACCGTATTGATTTCAGCGCGTCGCGCTAGAGAGAGCCTGTATGACCGTTACCTTGAAAACCGCCGAAGACATCGCAGGCATGCGCGTTGCCGGCAAACTGGCTGCCGACGTGCTGGAAATGATCGCCGAACACGTCAAGCCCGGCGTCACCACCGAAGCGCTGGACCGCATTTGCCACGACTATATAGTCGACGTGCAAAAAGCCATCCCTGCCCCGCTGAATTACAAAGGCTTCCCCAAGTCGATCTGCACCTCGATCAACCATGTGGTGTGCCACGGCATTCCCGGTGACAAGCCATTGAAGGACGGCGACACCCTGAACATCGACGTCACGGTGATCAAGGATGGCTACCACGGCGACACCAGCCGCATGTTCCACGTCGGCAATGTACCGGTGTGGGCCGAGCGCCTGTCCCAGGTCACCCAGGAATGCATGTACAAGGCCATCGAGATCGTCAAGCCAGGCTGCCGCCTGGGTGACATCGGTGAAGTGATCCAGAAGCACGCCGAAAAGAACGGTTTCTCGGTGGTGCGCGAATTCTGCGGCCACGGTATCGGCAAAGTGTTCCACGAAGAGCCGCAGATTCTGCACTACGGCCGCGCCGGCACCGGCATGGAACTCAAGGCCGGCATGACCTTCACCATCGAACCGATGATCAATCAGGGCAAGGCCGACACCAAGGTGCTGGGCGACGGCTGGACTGCGATCACCAAGGACCGCAAGCTCTCGGCCCAGTGGGAACACACCCTGCTGGTCACCGACACCGGCTACGAGATCTTCACCCTGCGCGCCGACGACACCATCCCACGCGTTTCGGCCTGAAGGTTGCCCAGGTTTTCCCACAGCGTGTTGTGACTGACTGATAGATAGAAAGGAAAGCCGATCGATGCCCCAGGTGGATCCCGAACTCTTCGACCGTGGCCAGTTCCAGGCCGAGCTGGCATTGAAGGCAAGCCCTATCGCGGCCTTCAAGAAGGCTATCCGCCAAGCCCGCGAGGTTCTGGATGCGCGCTTTCGCAGCGGCCGGGATATTCGCCGCCTGATCGAAGACCGCGCCTGGTTCGTCGATAACATCCTGCAAAAGGCCTGGGAGCAGTTCAACTGGAGTTTCGACGCCGATATCGCCTTGGTGGCGGTCGGCGGCTACGGTCGCGGCGAACTGCACCCCTACTCCGACATCGACCTGCTGATCCTGCTGGACCAGGCCGATCATGAGACCTTTCGCGATTCCATCGAGCGCTTTCTGACGCTGCTGTGGGACATCGGCCTGGAAGTCGGCCAGAGCGTACGCTCGGTGGACGAATGCGCCGAAGAGGCCCGTGCCGACCTCACGGTGGTCACCAACCTGATGGAAAGCCGCACCATCTGTGGCCCCGAGCGCCTGCGCCAGCGCATGCTCGAAGTCACCAGCACCGCACACATGTGGCCGAGCAAGGAGTTCTTCCTGGCCAAGCGCGCCGAGCAAAAAGCCCGGCACCACAAGTACAACGACACCGAATACAACCTGGAACCCAACGTCAAAGGCTCACCGGGCGGGCTGCGGGATATCCAGACGATTTTGTGGGTGGCCCGCCGCCAATACGGCACGCTGAACCTGCGTGCCCTGGCCGGCGAAGGTTTCCTGGTGGAGAGCGAAAATACCCTGCTGGCCTCGTCCCAGGAATTTTTGTGGAAGGTGCGCTACGCCCTGCACATGCTGGCCGGGCGTTCAGAAGACCGCCTGCTGTTCGATCACCAGCGCTCAATCGCCACCCTGCTGGGCTTTGAGGGCGAAGATGCGAAGACCAGCATTGAAAGCTTCATGCAGCAGTACTACCGGGTGGTCATGAGCATTGCCCAGCTCAGCGACCTGATCATCCAGCATTTCGAAGAAGTGATCCTGGCCCCCGAAGACGAAGCGCCGCCGCAGCCGATCAATGCGCGCTTCCAGCTGCATGACGGCTATATCGAAGCGCGCAACGACAACGTGTTCCGCCGCACGCCGTTCGCCATGCTGGAAATCTTCGTGTTGATGGCCCAGCAGCCGGAAATCAAAGGCGTGCGCGCCGACACCATCCGCCTGCTGCGGGAAAACCGTCACCTGATCGATGACGACTTTCGCAACGATATCCGCAATACCAGCCTGTTTATCGAACTGTTCAAGTGCCGCATCGGCATCCACCGCAACCTGCGGCGCATGAACCGTTACGGCATTCTCGGGCGCTACCTGCCGGAGTTCGGTTTTATCGTCGGGCAGATGCAGCACGACCTGTTCCACATCTACACCGTCGATGCCCACACCCTGAACCTGATCAAACATCTGCGTAAGTTGCAGTACACCCAGGTGTCAGAGAAATTCCCGCTGGCCAGTAAGCTGATGGCCAAGCTGCCCAAGCCCGAGCTGATTTATCTGGCTGGCCTGTATCACGACATCGGCAAGGGCCGGCATGGCGACCACTCTGAGATCGGCGCGGTGGATGCCGAAGCCTTCTGCCAGCGCCACCAGTTGCCGTTGTGGGACAGCCGCCTGATTGTCTGGCTGGTGCAGAACCACCTGGTGATGTCGACAACGGCCCAGCGCAAAGACTTGTCCGACCCGCAGGTGATCCACGACTTTGCCGGCATCGTTGGCGATGAGACCCGTCTGGATTACCTGTATGTGCTGACTGTTTCCGACATCAACGCCACCAACCCGACGCTGTGGAACTCCTGGCGCGCCAGCCTGTTGCGCCAGTTGTACACCGAGACCAAGCGCGCCCTGCGCCGTGGCCTGGAGAACCCGGTGGACCGCGAAGAGCAGATCCGCCGCACCCAAAGCGCAGCCCTGGATATCCTGGTGCGCGGCGGTAATGACCCGGACGACGTCGAGCAACTCTGGTCGCAACTGGGTGACGATTATTTCCTGCGCCACACCGCCGGCGACGTGGCCTGGCACAGTGACGCGATCCTGCAGCAGCCCGCCGATGGCGGCCCACTGGTCTTGATCAAGGAAACCACCCAGCGCGAATTCGAAGGCGGCACGCAGATCTTCATCTACGCGCCCGACCAGCACGACTTCTTCGCCGTGACCGTGGCGGCCATGGACCAGCTCAACCTGAACATCCATGACGCCCGGGTCATCACCTCCAGCAGCCAGTTCACCCTCGACACCTACATCGTGCTCGACACCGACGGCGACTCGATTGGCGACAACCCGGCGCGGGTGAAAAAGATCCGCGAGGGCCTCACCGAAGCCCTACGCAACCCCGACGACTACCCCACCATCATCCAGCGCCGGGTACCGCGCCAGCTCAAGCATTTTGCCTTTGCGCCCCAGGTGACCATTTCCAACGACGCCCAGCGACCGGTAACGGTGCTGGAGCTCAGCGCACCGGATCGCCCGGGCCTGCTGGCGCGTATCGGCGGGATTTTCCTGGAGTTCGATCTGTCGTTGCAGAACGCCAAGATTGCGACCCTGGGCGAGCGCGTGGAAGACGTGTTCTTTATCACCGACGCCGACAACCAGCCACTGTCCGACCCAGAGCTGTGCCTGCGTTTACAAGCGGCGATCGTGGAGCAATTGAGCGTGAGCCAGGAACCCGGTGTCGAGCTGACCCGACTGACCATTTGAATTCTTAACTTTGTGAACAGGAGCCCTGTGGGAGCTGGCTTGCCTGCGATGCAGACACCTTGGTCCGTCAGGTAGACCGCAGTGATGCCATCGCAGGCAAGCCAGCTCCCACAGGTTCCGTGCTCACCGTGATAGAGGCTTATATGAACAACGCCCTTAACCAGTTGCAGCCCTACCCCTTCGAGAAACTGCGCGCCCTGCTCGGCAGCGTGACGCCGAACCCGGACAAACGCCCGATCGCCCTGTCCATCGGCGAGCCCAAGCACACCTCACCGGCCTTCGTTGCCGAGGCCTTGAGCAATAACCTCGATCAAATGGCGGTGTACCCCACCACGTTGGGTATCCCGGCACTGCGCGAAGCCATCGGCGCCTGGTGCGAACGCCGCTTCAATGTGCCAAAGGGCTGGCTGGACCCGGCGCGCAACATCCTGCCGGTCAACGGTACGCGCGAGGCGCTGTTTGCCTTCACCCAGACCGTGGTCAACCGTGGCGACGACGCGCTGGTAGTGAGCCCCAACCCGTTCTATCAGATCTACGAAGGCGCCGCGCTCCTGGCCGGGGCCAAGCCGCATTACCTGCCGTGCCTGGACAGCAATGGCTTCAACCCGGACTTCGACGCCGTCTCCCCAGATATCTGGAAACGTTGCCAGATCCTGTTCCTGTGCTCCCCCGGCAACCCGACTGGCGCGCTGATCCCGGTTCACACCCTGAAAAAACTCATCGCCCTGGCCGACCAATACGATTTCGTCATCGCCGCCGACGAGTGCTACAGCGAGCTGTACTTCGACGAGCAAACCCCGCCACCAGGCCTGCTCAGCGCCTGCGTCGAGCTGGGCCGCGAAGACTTCAAGCGTTGCGTGGTATTCCACAGCCTGTCCAAGCGCTCCAACCTGCCAGGGCTGCGCTCAGGCTTTGTGGCTGGCGATGCCGAGATCCTCAAGGCCTTTTTGCTGTATCGCACCTACCACGGCTGCGCGATGCCCGTGCAAACCCAGCTGGCCAGCATCGCCGCCTGGCAGGACGAGGCCCACGTACTGGCCAACCGCGACCTGTACCGCGAGAAATTCGACGCCGTGCTGGCGATCCTCAAGCCGGTGCTGGACGTGCAAAGCCCCGACGGCGGCTTTTACCTGTGGCCGAATGTGCAAGGCGACGACGCTGCTTTCTGCCGGGATTTGTTCGTGCAAGAGCATGTGACGGTGGTGCCGGGCTCTTACCTGTCGCGGGAAGTGGACGGCTTCAACCCTGGCGCGGGGCGTGTGCGCCTGGCGTTGGTGGCGCCGTTGGCGGAATGTGTGGAAGCGGCTGAACGGATTCGCGACTTCATCCAGCGTCGTCGGTAAGGGCTTATGGGTCACTTCATGTGACCCAAATTCGCCTCGCTCATATCCAGCTCCGCCAACACCTCCCTCAAGACGTCGTCACCAATCTGGTGATGACGGCTCAAGCTGTACAACTCCAACCGCTGCGCACGCAGGGCCTTGAGCCGCAATTTGCGCTCCAATTGATCCATTTGCAGCGCCAGCGCCTGGGCTTCGGCCGAATCATTGAATACGTCCAACTGGTGACGATACTCCGCCATCAGCCGCGCCTTGAGCTCGGTGGCCAGTGCCGCTTGAGCGGCGTCCGGGGTTTCGGCTTCGGCGGGCTCCTGGGCCTCCAACGCATGAATCGCCGCTACGGCGGTCTTTTTCCAGGCCTCGCGCACTTCGTTGTGGCGTTTTTCATCCGGGCCTTTTTCAACGCCACGCAGCAGTAACGGCAGCGCGATGCAGGCCGCGACCAGCGACAGCAGGATCACCCCGGCAGCGATAAAGATCAGCAGGTCACGCTCGGGAAAATCCTGGCCCGGCGCCAGCAGCAAGGGCACCGACATGACGCCCGCCAGAGTCACCGCACCGCGCACACCGCCGACGGTCAACAACCAGCAGGAGCGGGCCGTCGGCACCAGGGTCAATGCGCTTTTGCCTCGCAGACGGCGCAGCAACCCCGACAGCCGCCAGATGCTTTGCACCCAGATAAAGCGCAATACCACCAGCACCAAGAAGATCGCCACCACATCCAGGCAGCGATACATCAAGGTGGGCCACAACGTGGTTTCATGGCTGACCACGGCCTTGATGATGTCTGGTAGTTGCAGGCCGAGCAGCAGGAAGATCAAGCCGTTGAAGGCAAACTCCAGTAACGACCATACGCTGCGGTTGAGCAAGCGCGTGCTGGTCTGGCGCGGCAGCAAGTCGAGCCAGCTTTGCATCATGCCCGCTGCCACCGCCGAGAGGATGCCGGACGCGCCCAGGCGCTCAGCCAGTACGTACGCAGCAAAAGGCAGCAACAACATGAACACCACATGAGTCGCCGGGTCATCCCAGCCGCGCGCGATCATCCAGGCGCGCAGGCGGCCGACCAGCCAGCTCAACGCCACACCGATCGCCAGCCCACCCACCGCCACCAACACGAACGTCAGGCTGGCATCTGCCAGGGAAAAGACCCCGGTCAACGCTGCGGCCAGGGCAAATTTGAACGTCACCAGGCCCGACGCGTCATTCATCAAGGCTTCGCCTTGGAGCATGTGCATCAGCGGCTTGGGCAAACGGTTCTGGGAAATGGCCGACACCGCCACGGCGTCCGTCGGGGATAAAACCGCCGCCAGGGCGAAGGCCACCGGCAACGGGATGGTTGGCAATAACCAATGAATGAAATAGCCGGCGCCCACCACGGTAAACAGCACCAACCCCACCGCCAACGTCAGGATAGGGCCACGCAGGCGCCACAACTCGCGCTTGGGCATGCGCCAACCATCGGAAAACAACAGCGGCGGCAGGAACAGAAACAGGAACAGCTCCGGGTCCAGCGCCACATGTAGCCCCAACGTGGGCCAGGCCAGCAAGGCGCCGGCGGCGATCTGCACCAGGGGCAACGGCAGTGGGATGATACGCCCGACCAGGCGCGAAAAGCTGACCAGCATCAGCAGGATAAGAACGGTGTAGGCGGTTTGCATAACGCGGGTTTCCCGGACAATCGACTTGCAACGACACATCAGGCAACAACTGGCCGTTGAAGTGCCATATTACCTGGCTATGTTACTCGCCTAGGCCGCGCACCGGCTTTTGCACAAAAGTCGCACGCTGTTGACGAGCGGCGCCGAAACCCGCCGGTCGTGGCATAATCCGCGATCTTTCATTTTTCATGCGTCCAAAGGGGGGCAATTCCTTGACTGCTTCAAGCAAAACCTTGCACCTTTTCGGCATTAAAGCCTGCGACACCATGAAAAAGGCGCGCACCTGGCTCGATGAGCACGGGGTGAGCTATGAGTTCCATGACTACAAAACGGCCGGTATCGACCGCGAACACTTGACCCAATGGTGCAACGAGCACGGTTGGCAGGTGGTTTTGAACCGTGCGGGCACCACCTTTCGCAAACTCGAAGACGAACGCAAAGCCGATCTCGATCAGTCGAAAGCCATTGAATTGATGCTCGCACAACCCTCGATGATCAAGCGCCCGGTGCTCGATCTCGGTGACAGAACCCTGATTGGCTTCAAGCCAGATAGTTATTCGGCGGCCCTCAAGTAGGCCAGCCTTCCATTTTTGTAGAGGTAACAGCATGTCCAATTCCCTGTTCAGCCTGGGCTTCGGCGTCGGCACTCAGAACCGCCAAGGTGCTTGGCTGGAAGTGTTTTACGCACAACCCTTGCTCAACCCATCGGCTGAAATCGTTGCCGCCATCGCACCGATCCTCGGTTACACCGAAGGCAACCAGGCGATCACCTTCACCGTGAGCCAGGCCCTGCAACTGGCCGACGCACTCAAAGGCGTCGATGCCGCCCAGGCCGCCCTGCTCAGCCGCCTGGCAGAAAGCCACACGCCGCTGGTCGCGACCCTGCTGGCCGAAGACGCCGCACTGACGTCCACGCCTGAGGCCTACCTCAAGCTGCACCTGCTGTCCCATCGCCTGGTCAAGCCTCACGGCCTGAGCCTGGCCGGTGTGTTCCCGCAGTTGCCGAACGTGGCCTGGACCAGCCAGGGCGCCATCGACATCAACGAGCTGGCCGAGCGCCAACTGGAAGCGCGCCTGCGTGGCGACCTGCTGGAAGTGTTCTCGGTGGACAAGTTCCCGAAAATGACCGACTACGTCGTACCGGCCGGCGTGCGTATCGCTGACGCGGCACGTATCCGCCTGGGCGCGTACGTGGGCGAAGGCACCACCGTGATGCACGAAGGTTTCGTCAACTTCAACGCCGGCACCGAAGGCCCGGGCATGATCGAAGGCCGCGTATCGGCGGGCGTATTCGTCGGCAAGGGCTCGGACCTGGGCGGCGGCTGCTCCACCATGGGCACCCTGTCGGGCGGCGGCAATATCGTGATCAAGGTGGGTGAAGACTGCCTGATCGGCGCCAACGCCGGTACCGGTATCCCATTGGGCGACCGCAACACCGTGGAGTCGGGCCTGTACATTACCGCCGGCACCAAGGTGGCCCTGCTGGACGAGCAGAACCAAGTGGTCAAGGTGGTCAAGGCGCGCGAGTTGGCTGGCCAGCCAGACCTGCTGTTCCGTCGTAACTCCGAGACCGGTGCCGTGGAGTGCAAAACCCACAAATCGGCCATCGAACTGAACGAAGCGCTGCACGCTCACAACTAAGCAGCCACTCGATGCCACTAGCGGGCCGCACCTTCGGGGCGGCTCGCTTATACGAGTCTTGATCACCATGCTTGTGCCCTCCCCCTGGCGCGCCGACTTCCCGGCCATCGCCACCCTGCAACGGCAAGACCAGACCTATCTGGACAGCGCCGCCACCACGCAAA
Source organism: Pseudomonas sp. AP42 (assembly GCF_001728935.1). Taxonomy (NCBI): domain Bacteria; kingdom Pseudomonadati; phylum Pseudomonadota; class Gammaproteobacteria; order Pseudomonadales; family Pseudomonadaceae; genus Pseudomonas; species Pseudomonas sp. AP42. Next base: position 1,565 of record NZ_LYSO01000031.1, on the reverse strand, counting down.
AACCCCAAGCCCTGCTGGATGCCATAAGTCATTACTACGCCAATGGCGCAGCCAATGTGCACCGTGCCCAGCATTTGCCCGGGGCCCATGCGACCCAGGCCTTTGAAGACAGCCGCAGCAAGGTCGCGCAGTGGTTGAACGCAGGTGACAGCGGGCAGGTCGTGTTTACCCACGGCGCAACCTCTGCGCTGAACCTCCTGGCCTATGGCCTGGAGCACTTATTCAATGCGGGCGATGAGATTGCCCTCAGCGCCCTGGAACACCACGCCAACTTGCTGCCCTGGCAGCAATTGGCCAAACGTCGCGCGCTCACGCTGGTGGTCTTGCCTCTGGACGATGACGGCGTGATCGACCTGGACGCCGCCGCCAGCTTGATTGGCCCACGCACGCGCCTGCTGGCGGTGAGCCAGTTGTCCAACGTGCTCGGCGCCTGGCAGCCGCTGCAAGCCTTGCTGAAGCTGGCCCAGGCACACGGCGCCCTCACGGTGGTGGACGGAGCCCAAGGCATCGTCCATGGCCGCCATGACATGCAGGCCCTGGGCTGCGACTTCTACGTGTTTTCCAGCCACAAACTCTACGGCCCGGACGGCGTCGGTGTGCTGTATGGCCGTAATGAGGCCCTGCATCATCTGCGTCACTGGCAGTTCGGCGGTGAGATGGTGCAACAGGCCGACTACCACAGCGCCAGCTTCCGTCCTGCACCACTGGGTTTCGAAGCCGGCACTCCACCGATTGCCAGCGTGATCGGCCTGGGCGCGAGCCTGGATTACCTGAGTTCGCTGGATGCTTCGGCGGTGCTCGCCCACGAAGCCGCCCTGCATGACTACCTGCTGCGTGGGCTCAAGGCACGCAATGGCGTGCGCGTGCTGGGCTCGCCACAAGTGGCGCTGGTGAGTTTTGTGGTGGAGGGCGTGCACAACGCCGACCTCGCCCACCTGCTGACCGAGCAAGGCATTGCCGTGCGTGCCGGTCATCACTGCGCAATGCCGCTGTTGAAGGCGATGACTCTGTCAGGCGCAATCCGGGTGTCCCTGGCGCTCTACAACGATTCCGACGACCTGGAGCGCTTTTTTGAAGCGCTGGACCAGGCGCTGGACATGCTGCGATGAGCTTGCCGCTGGAGGCACACGCCGCACTGGAAGCTTTCCAGGCCGTAGGCAGTTGGGAACAGCGCGCGCGGATGCTGATGCAATGGGGTGAACGCTTGCCCGCCCTGGCTGATAACGAAAAGGTCGACGCCAACCTGGTGCACGGTTGCGAAAGCCTAGTGTGGCTGGTGGGGCGTTTGCAGGACGGCCATTGGCAGTTTGCTGCGAGCAGTGAGGCGCGGATGATTCGGGGGTTGGTGGCGTTGCTGCTGGCGCGGGTCAATGGGTTGTCGGCTGATGAATTGCAAGCAGTTGACCTGCCTGACTGGTTCAATCAACTGGGCTTGTCGCGCCAGCTATCGCCGTCGCGCAGTAATGGTTTGAATGCCGTACTGCAACGCATGCGAGACCTGACGCGTACATAGAAATTAATGTGGAAGCCTGGCTTACCTGCGATGGCCATAGGTAACCGACGGT
>NZ_LYSO01000030.1:0-58878 GCF_001728935.1 Pseudomonas sp. AP42 | reverse complement strand
ACCATCCAACTGTGTTGACTGTCAGGCCGCCTTCGCGAGCAAGCCCGCTCCCACATTTGGATTGTGGGGTGTCAGGTAGATAGGTGTCGGCTGGGAGGACGTCAGGCAGCGCTGCGAATCTTGTGCAAAGCATCCGCCACCCATTGACCAAACGCATCCACCGGCCCTTGCAGGTTGCCGAGAAAATGCGGATAGATCAGCCACAAATCCATCACCGGTTTGAAGTCCTTGAGAGGCATCGCCGCCAGGTGCTCGCGATGAGCACTGCGTTCCAGCAACGGACGTGGCACCAGGCCAAGGCCGAGGCCATCGGCCACCAGCCCCAGTTGCAGTTCAGTGCCAAAGGTTTCCAGGTTCACCCGCAGCGCCAGGCCCTGGTCAGACAAGGTGCGCTGCAACCCCGCACGGAACCCGCAGCCGTCCGGGTTGAGGATCCAACCGCTCTGGTACACGTCAGCCAGCTTGCACGGCTTCTTCGGCAGTTGCGCCTTGGCACACACCACCACCAACTCCATCTTGCCGATGGACTCACCCACCAGGTTGTCCGGGAAGATCTTGCCCGCAGGGAACAACGCCACCGCCGCATCCAGTTCGCCGCGTTCGATCTTGCCGACCAATTGGCTGCCCCAACCGGTGGCAACCTGGGCGCGCAAGTCGGCGTATTCGCTGCGCAGGTGCTTGAGCGCGTCCAGCAGCACCACATCGCCGATGGTCTGCGGTACACCCAGGCGCAGCACGCCGGTGGGCGGAGCATCGGTGGCCACCAGTTCGCGCAGGGCATCCATCTCGCGCAGGATCAACCGGCATTGCTCATAGACACGGGTACCGATCAGCGTCGGCTTGAGGGGCTTGGTGTTGCGGTCGAACAACTCCACCCCCAGGGCCTGCTCGAAGTTCTGCACGCGGCGGGTGATGGCTGGCTGGGTCAGCTGCAACGACGCGGCGGCATGGCTGATGGACTGGCAACGAATCACTTCGACAAAGGCATCGATATCGTCAATTTTCATTTGGGCCGCACATACAGATCAGTCATTAAGATGTGCGTGAAGCATAGTGGCCGCACACAGGTCTGGATAGCCCACCCTGCAATCAATAACGTCTAACGCTATTCAAACCGGTTCTAAATTACCTTCAGCTATAAGCTAATCATTAAAAAATAGCATATTAAAAATAAACATTATGCTTAGATAAAGGAACACCAACAGCCCGATGGAATGGTCATGACCCAGGCCCGACACCCCGAGAGACTCAGAGCCTTCATAGGCGCCCTGGCGGAATTGATCGACGGCAACCCGCGTGAAGGCGACCTGCTGCACCGTGGCGGCAAGCTGCTGGCGCAACTGGTCAGCCACGATGATTGGCTGCCCGACGAATTCGCCCAGCCCGACCCCGAGCGCTACCAGCAATTCTTGCTGCATGCCGATTCACGCCAGCGCTTCAGCGTGGTCAGCTTTGTGTGGGGGCCGGGGCAACGCACGCCGATTCATGACCACAGGGTGTGGGGACTGATCGGCATGTTGCGCGGGGCGGAGTTTTCCCAGGGGTTTGCCCGGGCGTCGGGCGGCAGCCTGGTAGCGCAAGGCGAACCCGTGCAATTGCTGCCCGGCCAGGTCGAGGCGGTGTCGCCCAAGGTCGGCGATATCCATCAGGTCAGCAATGCCCACGACGACCAAGTTTCCATCAGCATCCACGTATACGGCGCCAATATCGGCGCGGTGCGCCGGGCGGTGTATCAACCCGACGGCAGCGAAAAACTGTTTATCTCCGGTTATTCCAACGCCTATCTCCCGAACATCTGGGACCTGTCCAAAGAAAAGAGCCCTGCCCTATGACCACCCTATCGACCCGCAGCTTTGCGCAGATTCGCCAGGCCCTGTTGGCACGCGAAGAAGTCGCGCTGATCGACGTGCGTGAGGAAGCCCCTTTTGCCGAGGCCCACCCGCTGTTCGCCGCGAATATCCCCTTGTCCAAGCTGGAACTGGAGGTGTACGCGCGCATTCCACGCCGCGATACCCAGGTCACCCTGTACGACAACGGCGAAGGGCTGGCCCAGCGCGCCGCCGAACGCCTGGTTGCACTGGGCTACACCCAGGTCAGCCTGCTGGAGGGTGGGCTGGACGGTTGGCGCCGGGCCGGTGGCGAGTTGTTTATCGACGTCAATGTACCGAGCAAGGCGTTTGGCGAACTGGTGGAGAACCAGCGTCACACGCCGTCCCTGGCCGCCGAAGAGGTCCAGGCCTTGCTCGACAGCCAGGCCGATGTGGTGGTGCTCGATGCACGGCGTTTCGACGAATACCAGACCATGAGCATCCCCACGGGCATCAGCGTGCCGGGGGCCGAGTTGGTGTTGCGCGCCCGTGAGCTGGCGCCCGATCCGGCCACGCGCATCATCGTCAATTGCGCCGGGCGCACTCGCAGCATTATCGGCACCCAGTCGTTGATCAATGCCGGCCTCCCCAACCCGGTGGCGGCCCTGCGCAACGGCACCATCGGTTGGACCTTGGCCGGGCAGACCCTCGCCCATGGGCAGGCGCGCCGCTTTGCGCCGACCTCGGAAAACCATCGCCAGCTCGCCGCCCAAGAGGCCCGTGGTGTTGCCGACAAAGCCTCGGTAAAACGTGCCACCCTCAATGATCTGCAGCGCTGGCAACAGGACGCGACACGCACCACTTACCTGTTCGATGTGCGCACCGTAGAAGAATTCGAAGCCGGCCACCTGCCGGGCGCCCGCGCCACCCCGGGCGGGCAACTGGTGCAGGAAACCGACCACGTTGCCAGTGTGCGCGGTGCGCGCCTGGTACTGGTGGATGACGACGGCGTGCGCGCCAATATGTCCGCGTCATGGCTGGCCCAATTGGGCTGGCAGGTGTACGTATTGGATGACCTGCAAGCGGAGCACTTCAGCGAGCGCGGGGCATGGGTCGCGCCAGTCCCGCAACCGCCCCAGGCCGAACTGATCAGCCCCCACACCCTTGCCGACTGGCTCGGCCATGGCGACACCCTGGTGCTGGACTTCACCGCCAGCGCCAACTACGTGAAACGTCATATCCCCGGCGCCTGGTGGGTGCTTCGCGCGCAACTGCCAGAGGCTCTGGCCAAGGTACCGAGCGCCCAGCGCTATGTGTTGACCTGCGGCAGCAGCCAACTGGCGCGCCTGGCGGTGCCGGAAGTCGAGGCGCTCACCGGCAAGCCGGTCTTTTTGCTGCAGGACGGCACGGCCGGCTGGATCCAGGCGCAACTGCCCCTTGAGTCAGGCGAAAGCCACCTGGCGTCCCCGCGTATTGACCGCTACCGCCGCCCTTACGAAGGCACCGACAACCCACGGGAAGCCATGCAGGCTTACCTGGATTGGGAGTTCGGCCTCGTGGAACAACTGGCCCGCGACGGCACCCATGGTTTCTACGTGATCTGATTCACCGCCGCACCGTTTCGCTCAACCGACCCCTTCTCCAGGCGGAGGTACTTTCCTTTACCTAACGCCTGGAGTTTTGCCCATGCTGTACGCCATTCCATTCAAACGCCTATTGCTGGGCGCTGCCCTCGCCTTCGGCCTGCTTTCTACCGTCCAGGCTGGCGACCTGCAACCGCTGCGCGTGGCCAACCAGAAATCCACGATCAAGGCGCTGCTGGAAGCCTCGGGCGAAAGCCAGAACGTGCCCTACGAGATCAAATGGTCGGAATTCCCCTCGGCCTCGCCCCTGGGCGAAGCGCTGAATGCCGGTGCCGTGGATGTCGGCGCCCTGGGCGATGCCCCTTATGTGTTCGCCCTCGGCGCCGGTGCCTCGATCAAGGTGATCAGCATCATCCATGCCGAAGGCCGTAATACCACCGCGCTGCTGGTGCCCAAGGATTCACCGATCAAGACCGCGGCCGATCTCAAGGGCAAGAAAATCGTCACCGGGCGCGGCTCCATCGGGCATTACCTGGCGATCAAGGCCCTGAACGATGCCGGGCTGACCACCCAGGATGTGCAGTTCATCTTCCTGCTGCCCGCCGAATCCCGGCTGGTACTCGACAACGGCACCGCCGATGCCTGGGCGACATGGGACCCTTACACCACCGTGGTCACCTCACAAAGCGATGCTCGTGTGTTGGTCAGCGGCAAGCACCTGCTGAGCAATCACCTGTACTTCGCCGCCACAGGCCAAGCCATTGCCGACAAGCGCGTGCAACTGGACGACTTTGTCGCCCGCATTGATCGCGCCTACGCCTGGGCCAATACCCATCCCGAACAATACGCCGCTGCCCAGGCCAAGATCACTGGCCTGCCACTGGCCGTGCATATCGAAGTGGCCAAGGACACTCATCTGTCGCCCGTCACGATTGACGATACGGTGATCCACGGCCTGCAAGCCACCGCCGACACCTATGTAAAAGAAGGCCTGCTGAGCCAACACATCGACGTCTCCCAGGGCTTCGATTCCAGCTTCAACGCCCAGCGTATCCCCCTCGAACAAGCCTCGCGCTAAGGAGCAGAACATGAGCAAGCCACGTCAATTGAAACTCGGTGCCATGGTGCACGGCGTCGGCCACGGTTGGGGCGAATGGCGCCACCCGCAGGCACAACCCGACGCCAGCACCAATTTCGGCTTCTACAAGCAGCAGACCGCACTGGCCGAAGCCGCCCGGTTCGACTTCGTGTTCATCGCCGACAGCCTGCATATCCACCCCAAGTCCAGCCCCCATTACCTCAACCGCTTTGAGCCGCTGACGATCCTCTCGGCCCTGGCCGCGCTGACCACTCACATCGGCCTGGTCGCCACCGTGACCGTCAGCTACACCGAGCCTTACCAGGTGGCACGCCAGTTCGCTTCGCTGGACCACATCAGCGGCGGCCGCGCCGGCTGGAACGTGGTCACCTCGTGGCTGAGCGGCACCGCCGATAACTTCGGCAAGGCCGAGCACCCGCCCCACGCCGTGCGTTATCGCATCGCCAAGGAGCATTTGAATGTGGTCAAGGGTCTGTGGGATTCCTGGGAGGACGATGCCTTTGCCTATAACAAACACAGCGGCGAATTCTTCACCCCAGGCAAGTTGCATGCGCTTAACCACAAGGGCGAATTCTTCTCGGTCAAAGGCCCGCTGAACATCGCGCGTTCGCGCCAGGGCCAACCGGCGATTTTCCAGGCGGGCACTTCGGAGGATGGGCGTAACTTTGCCGCTGAAAACGCCGATGCGATTTTCGTGCATGTGGACACTATCGACGAGGGCAAGGCCTACAGCGCCGACTTGAAACGCCGCGCCAAGGGCTTTGGCCGCGACCCGGACAGCCTGTCGATTTTGCCTGGCATTCGCCCGATTGTCGGGCGTGATGCGGCCGAAGTGGAAAGCCGCTACCAGCAAGCCGTGGCGCTGGTCACGGTGGAAGACGCCATCGTCGCCCTCGGCCGGCCGTTCAACGACCATGATTTCAGCCAGTACCCGCTGGATGCGCCCTTCCCCGAACTGGGCGACCTGGGCGCCAACAGCCAGAAAGGTGGCTCCGAGCGTATCAAGCAACTGGCCCGTGACGAAGGCCTGACCCTGCGCGAAGTGGCCCTGCGTTTCTCGCGGCCCCAGCGCGACTTTGTCGGCACCCCGGAACAGGTCGCGGACGCGATCCAGACCTGGTTCGAGAGCGGCGCCAGCGATGGTTTCATCATCAATTCGGTGCTGCCGGATGGCTTGCAGTATTTCACTGAGCTGGTGGTGCCGGTGCTTCAACAGCGGGGGTTGTTCCGTACCGAGTACAGCGGCCATACGTTGCGCGACAACCTCGGCCTGGAGGTGCCAGCGAACCGCTACAGCGTGATTGAAGCCACCGAACAAGCCCTGGCCTGAAGGCCCTCCCCTGTAGGAGCGAGCTTGCTCGCGAAAAACTCAAAGGCGCCGCGTTTATTCAGGAAGTACGCGTTATCGTTGACGTTTTTCGCGAGCAAGCTCGCTCCTACAGGTGTTCAGGGCTTGCCGCCCTGCCACACTTTTGACCGAGTACAGAACTTATGACTCAACCGTCTCTCAAGGCTGTGGAAGCCGTCGATTTCGACGCCCTGCTTGACCACCTCAGCGCCGAGCTGGCCAGTACCGCGCACCTGTATGACGAAAGCGGCGCCTTCCCCCACGCCAATTTCAAACTTCTACACCAACACCACCTCCTCGCCCTGACCGTGCCGAAGAAACTTGGCGGCGGTGGCGCCAGCCTGGTCCAGGCGCGCAAGGTCATCAGCGCCATCGCCAAGGGCGAACCGTCCACGGCATTGATCCTGGTGATGCAGTACCTGCAACACGCACGCCTGCAAGACAGCCAGAGTTGGCCCGCACACCTGCGCGTGCAGGTCGCGCAAGAGGCGGTGCAAAACGGCGCGCTGATCAATGCCCTGCGTGTCGAACCCGACCTGGGCACCCCGGCCCGTGGCGGTTTGCCGGCCACCACCGCGGTGCGCACCGCCGACGGCTGGCGTATCAGTGGGCGCAAGCTCTACTCCACCGGCAGCCATGGCCTGAGCTGGTTCAGCGTGTGGGCGCGCAGCGACGACGCCGACCCGCTGGTAGGCGCCTGGCTGGTGCCCAAGGCCAGCCCCGGCGTCAGCATCATCGACACCTGGGATCACTTGGGCATGCGCGCCACCTGTAGCCATGAGGTGGTGCTCGACAACGTTCTGGTGCCCCTGGACCATGCGGTCAGTGTCAGCCCCTGGAGCGCCCCGCAACCGGAGCTGGATGGCGAAGGCTTCCTGTGGATGTCGGTGTTGCTGTCGTCGGTGTACGACGCCGTGGCTCAGGCGGCACGGGACTGGCTGGTGCACTGGCTGGACGAGCGCAAGCCGTCAAATCTCGGCGCTGCATTGTCCACCCTGCCGCGTTTTCAGGAGACCGTCGGCCATATCGACACGTTGCTGTTTGCCAACCGCAGCCTGCTCGACACTGCCGCCGCGGGCCACACGCCAACAGCCAATGCCGCACAGGTGAAGTACCTGGTGACCGGCAATGCAATCCGTGCGGTCGAGCTGGCCATCGAAGCCTCGGGCAACCCTGGCCTGTCACGCCATAGCCCACTGCAACGGCATTACCGCGATGTACTGTGCAGCCGCGTCCACACTCCGCAAAATGACGCCGTACTGCAAGGCGTCGGCAAAGCGGTGTTCAACCAGCGCCAACAGGAACGCACATGAGCCAGGTGATTATTGCCAGCCAACTGGACGAAGACTTCAACCAGGTGATCCGTGAGCGACTTGCGCCACTGCACCCCCACGCCCAGGTAATCGGCGTGCCGGTCGGTGTGCCCAGTGACTTGCCGCCCCACGCCAATATCCTGCTGCTGCGCCCGATCAATGTGCGTGGCTACATCGCCCCCGACACCCCGCCACCGGGCTGGCCCTACGGCGCACAGTGGGTGCACCTGGTGTCGTCGGGTATCGACTTCTATCCTCGGTGGCTGTTCAACGGCCCACCCGTGACCACTTCCCGCGGCAGCGCCGCCGATAACCTGGCCGAGTTCGCCCTGGCGGCGATCTTTGCCGCGTCCAAGCATTTGCCGGATATCTGGGTAAAGGATGCCCAATGGCAGTTCACCGCGCTGCGCCCGCTCAAAGGCACCACACTGGGCCTTTTGGGCTTTGGCGCGATTGGCGCAAGCCTGGCGCAAAAGGCCCTGGCACTGGGGCTCAAGGTCGTGGCGCTGCGTCAAAGCACAACGCCGTTCGGCCTCGATGGTGTGGAAGCGGCCAACAACATCCACGACCTGTTTGCCCGCGCCGATCACCTGGTGGTGGCGGCCCCCCTGACGGAAGCAACGCGGCATATCATCGATCGTAAGGTACTGGCCAGCGCCAAGCCGGGGCTGCACCTGATCAATATCGCCCGCGGTGGCCTGCTTGATCAGCAAGCGCTGTTGCACGCGCTGGATAACGGCCAGATCGGCCTGGCGTCCCTCGACGTCACCGAGCCAGAGCCCCTGCCCGACGGGCACCCGCTGTACAGCCATCCGAGGGTACGGCTGTCGCCGCATACTTCGGCTATTTCGACCAACAGCAAGGAAGAAATTGCGGATACGTTCCTGGCAAATCTGGAACGGTATGTGGCGGGCCTTGAGTTAAGTAACCTAGCGAATGCTTGAGGGCTTGCTCGCGAAGGCGGTGTGTCAGTCACTGAATCTTCAACTGAACCACCGCTTTCGCAGGCAAGCCAGCTCCCACATTAATCATGTATTGCCCACAAAATCAGCGCCTGGCACCAATCCCCTGTGGGAGCGGGCTTGCTCGCGAAGGCGGTGTGTCAGTCACTGAATCTTCAACTGAACCACCGCTTTCGCAGGCTAGCCAGCACCCACATTGGCTATGTATTGCCCACAAAATCAGCGCCCGGCGCAGATCCCTTGTGGGAGCGGGCTTGCCCGCGAAGGCGGTGTGTCAGTCACTGAATTTTCAACTGAACCACCGCTTTCGCAGGCAAGCCAGCTCCCACATTGGTTATGTATTGCCCACAGAATCAGCGCCCGGCGCAGATCTCCTGTGGGAGCGGGCTTGCTCGCGAAGGCGGTGTGTCAGTCACTGAATCTTCAACTGAACCACCGCTTTCGCAGGCAAGCCAGCTCCCACATTAATCATGTATTGCCCACAAAATCACCGCAGGGCACAGATCCCCTGTGGGAGCGGGCTTGCCCGCGAAGGCGGTGTGTCAGTCACTGCATCTTTAACTGAACCACCGCCAGGAGAAATTCATTTGATGCGGTAGTGGAAGGTATTGCGCACCGCCGGTACGGCAACAGCCTTGCCATCGACGATTCTCGGCTGGTAGCGAAAAGTATTGGCCGCTGCTAATGAGGGCCGAATGAACAACGGATGGCAGCCGTCCAGCACCTTGGGGTTTTCCACGTGGCCCTGGGTGTTGACGGTGTACTCCACTGAACAGTCGCCTTCGATGTTCTTGTCCAGGGCGCGTTCGGGGTAGTCCGGGGCGGCCTTGCTCAAGGGCTGGTACTGGCGACTGTCGAATGCTGGGGTAGGCGCAGGCACGGCGGCTCGGGCTTTTTCCGCAGCGGCACGCGCCTGGCTCAGGCGTTGCTGTTCCAACTCACGATTGCGCTGCTCGGTCGCCATGCGCTGCTGTTGTTGCTCGAGTTTCTTTTCTTCCACCCGCTTGCGCGCCAGGGCGGCTTTCTCGAGCTTTTGCGCCTGGACCTGCGGATCGACCACCGGTTTGGTCGGTACCGGAATCGCAACAGGTTCTGGCAGCGCGGCAGCGACGGGTTCAGGCGTCGGCGCCGGTGCCGGCGCTGGTAAAACCACCAACTGCGTGTGCATCACCCGTGGCGCATCCACCCCTGGTCGCTCCGTTGACCAGCCCAGCATCAACGCCACTGCCACCGCACCATGCAGCGCCACGGCCAGACTCGCTGCCAGGCTTTTGCGCCAGAAACCATCGCCGTTGGGCGCCAAGGCCAGTGCCGGACTGCGCATGCTCATCGCTGTCATTGTGGGGCCTCGGTGACGAGCCCAAGGTTGCTGACACCGCCCTTCTGCAGTACCGCCATGGCCGCCACCACACGGCCGTAACCGGCAGTGTCGTCAGCACGGATATACACCTGGGTATCGCTGCGCGCCGCCACCACCTGCATGACCTTGGCGCTCATTTCTTCCAGCGTCACCGCACTGTCGGTCTGCTGGCGGGTATTCAGCTCGCCCCCCAGGTTCCAGTAGTAGCCACCGTCGGCCTTCACCGATAACGTCAGGATCTGCTGGCGCGTATCGGTGGCCAGCGCCTCGGCGGCGACCTTGGGCAGTTCGATCTTCACACCCTGGGTGAGCATGGGCGCGGTGACCATGAAGATCACCAGCAGCACCAGCATCACGTCGATGTAGGGCACCACATTCATCTCGGCCTTGGGCCCGTGCTTGCGTTGCGGCCTGGTCAACATCGCTTTGCTCCTTGTTCAGGCGGCCACGGCCAGATTGTTCGAGGTACCGCATAGCGTGCGGTGCAGGTGCACTTGCAGCTCATTGCCAAAAGCGTAGTAGCGCGTGAGCAAGGTCTGGCTGCGTGCCGCGAAACGGTTATAGGCGATTACTGCCGGAATCGCCGCAAACAGGCCAATGGCGGTGGCAATCAAGGCTTCGGCAATACCCGGTGCCACGGTCGACAGCGTGGCCTGTTGTACCTGGGACAAGCCGAGGAATGAATTCATGATGCCCCACACAGTCCCGAACAGACCGATATAGGGGCTGACCGACCCCACCGTCGCCAGAAATTGCAGGCCCTTTTCCAGCTCCAGTTCCTGCTCGGTGATCGCTACCTGCAAGGCGCGCTCCACACCCTCGAGCACGGCCGGATCGTGGTGGTGCAGATGCTGGTATTCCTGCATGCCGGCAATAAAGATCGGCGCCACACCGCCCTCGCCTGCCTGCACGGTTTCGCGATACAAGGGCTGCAGGTCCGACGCCACGCGAAAGCGCGCCAGGAAGCCGTTGAGCTGCTGTTCCAGGCCACGCAGCACACCGCTGCGCTGAATGATCAGGTACCAGCTGAGCAAGGACGCCAACAGCAAAGTGACCATCACGGCCTTGACCAACAGGCTGGCGTCGCTGATCAAACTCCAGATCGTCATATGTTCCATCGTCGCGTGCATGGTGAAGCTCCTATTCGATTAAAAACGGATGACTGCGTGATGACAGCTCAAGGTAATTTCAACGCGCGGCTCACCTCGGCCCAGGGCACGAACTTGAAGTTCTGGGCTTGCTCGGGCATGCGCTTGCGCCCGTCCTGCACCACCAGCATGCCCTGGCTCCAGGGCCCGCCGAGGTTGACGGCAGTGACCTCCAGGCCATCGGTTTCCGAGGCGCCATCAATGCCGGCGGCCGCATTGAGGCCAACGCGCAAGGCGCCGCGCACAGCGAATGGTGGCTCGGCGTCCAGCACCAGGTAGCTGTCATTGCCTTGGCTGGAGACCACCAGGTAATCCCGTGCGGGGCTTTGATACAGCGCCAGGCCTTCGACGTCCGCATGCAGTTGCGCGCCGACCTTGATCACCGAAGTGAGCGTGGCCGGTTGCTCGGCACGGGCATCCAGCGCCCACACGCCGACATCTTCCTCACCGATGAACAAGCGTTGGCGCTGGTCATCGGCCACACAGCCCTCGGGTTGGCTGTCGACCTTGAACTGACGCACCAATTCGCCCTGCATACGGCCAGCCGGCGCACTCAGGCGGTATTGCAGGAAGGTGCCATCCTTGTCATTGGCGAACGCGTAGAGCTCACCGCTGGCGGGCTGGTACAGGCAGATGCCGTAGATCTCCTTGAGTGGCGTGGGGACCTCACCGGCTTCACGCAGCTCGCCGCTCTGACGGTCGATGCTGAACAGGCTCAGGCTGTTGCGGTCGCGGTTACTCGCCACGGCCAGGTCGACGGTGTGCGTACCCAGTTTGAAGCCTGGGCGTAGGTCGACATTGTTCAGGCGCCCCACTGCCAGCTCCTGCAGCAACTTGCCGTCGAGATCGTAGGCCAGCAGGCCCTGTTTCTTGTTGGTCCCCAGCACACGACTCTTGGCCGGCGTTTCAGGGTGAATCCAGATGGCCGGGTCATCCGCCGCGTCGCCTTGGCGACCCACGGGTTCGGTCTGGCGCAGTGCGGCGACTTGCGCCAGCACCGGGGCAACCGGCGCCGGCGTGGCCTGCCAGTCGAGGCGGGCCTGATACAGCTGGCCGCTGTCGTCGTCCCGCACCAGCACCTGCCGGCCCTGGATCACCAGTTGCTCCGGTTCTTTGAGCCCCGGCAAGGCCAGGCTGGATTGCCCCACCCAACGCTCCCCGACTTGCTGGAACAGCTGCAACTGCGCGGTTTTCGGGTCCAGCGCGAGCATCCCCCCCGGCACCAGCGCCATGGCGCCTGCTTCGCGCGCGGGGTCGTCGAACAGCGCCATGGGCGTGCGCTTCACCTCCGCTTCCGGGTGCGCCGGGTAGGCCCACCAGCCGACGTTTTGCTCGTTCACCACCAATCGTTCGGCCGCATCATCCACTTGGCAGTACTGCGCCGATGGCGGCAGTGGCAGGCTGCGAACACGCTGCGCCTGGGCCAGCAGGGTCGAACCATTGCCCACCAGCCACTGCTCGCCCTTGCCCTCTTCACCGACCAGGAACACAAACAGGTTGGCCGCCGCATCGCGATAGAGGCACAGGCTATTTACCGCAAAGTCGCGGGTCGGCAGGTACAGCGGCGCCCCCCAGGTTTTGCCGGCGCCATCCAGACCGATCAGCAAGGCCTGCTGGCGGTCGTTGTCGAGGCTGGCGATCAGCGATTGAGTGCCGGCAGCGCGGGTGTCGAGGCTACTGAAACGGCCCTTGAACCGGGCCAGTTCGGCGCCTTTAGCGTCGAGCAACAACAGGCCGTCGCGGGCGCTGGCGGCCACGCGCTGGGTGCCGCCGGGCAGGAAGGCCACGGCTTGGGCATTCAGGCTGGGTGCCCAAGGGGTCAACGCCAGCTCGGTCGCGAACGCATTGCCGCTGGTTATCAACGCAACCAGCAGGCACAGCTTGGAAATTCTCATGAACAGACAATCCTTCGAAAACAATAGAGATCCCGTTTGGGACGGCTTGCCCTGATGCCCTGTAGGAGCGAGCTTGCTCGCGAAAAACGCACAGGCGCCGCGTTCATTCAGGCGACCCGCGTTATCGCTGAGGTTTTTCGCGAGCAAGCTCGCTCCTACAGGGGGTTGGGGTTAGAAATGGGTGAAGGTCAGGCCCAGCTTGTAGGTGGGGCCGTACTCTTCGTACTGGCCGTTGTAGCTACGGTGGCCGGTGTAGACGAAGTACGACTCGTCGGTGAGGTTCTGTGCCTCGAAGCTGACCTGCAGGTTTTTGGTCAGTGAGTAGCGCGCGCTGAAATCGACGAAGGTTTGCGCGTCGACGTGCAGGTCATGGGCCTTGTCATTGATCGACGCCAACTCGTACAAATAGGCCGATTTGTAATTGGCAGACAGGCGCAGGCTGAGCGTGTCGTCTTCCCAACCGAGCATCAAGTTGCCGACGGTGTCTGACTGGTTGGGCAGGCTGATGTTGCGCTTGCGATTGCGCCCGCTGGCGCTGTCGAAGCCCTCGATGTCCGCGCTGGAACGGCTGAAGGTGCTGTTGGCGCCGATCATCAAGCCGTTCCATGGCGCAGGCAGCCAGTCGAACTTCTGTGAGTAGGCCAACTCCAGGCCATAGAGTTTGGCGCTGTCACCGTTGGCAAAGGTGTGCGCCTCGGCGAAGTTGGCCCAGGCACCGGTACCGGCCACGTCGGTGTTGTAGACGAAGTTCTGGATGTCTTTGTAGAACACGAAGGCCGAGACGGTACCGGCGCGGCCCATGAAATGCTCAATGCCCAGGTCCAGGTTGCTCGATTCCAGCGGCTTGAGGTTCGGGTTGCCGAAGGTGGCTTCGTCATCGTCGATCACAAAACCTGGGGCCAGTTGGCCAAAGGTCGGACGCACCACCGATTTGGTCCAGGCGGCGCGCACTTGGGTGTTCTTGTCAATCTGGTAGCGCGCATGCAAGCCCGGCAGCCAATGGTGATAACGGCGCTTGGTCTCGGTGGCGCTGAACTGGCCGTCCGTGGCGCCGGTGCCCTTGGCTTCGAACTCAGTACCCTCGTAACGCATGCCGGCGATGAAGCGCCAGTCGTCAATATCGACGGTGTTCATCAGGTAGCCGGCGTTGATGTCTTCGCGGATCGTGAAGTCGTTGACCCTGGATTCGGTCGGGTCATAGAAGTCATCGCGATTGAGGCCACCGATCAACTGGCGGATATTGCCCGCGCTGATGCCTGGGCCAAAGCGGCCGAGACGGTAGTCGACGTTGCCCTTCTGGAACTGCGTAAGGTTGAGTTGTTCGTCGCTCAAGCCCTGTTCATCCAGGTCCTTGTAGACCCAGGCCTCCAGGTCATTGTCCTTGTGGCGCCGGCTGACCTTGCCGCCGAACTTGAACTGGGATGCGTAACCGCGCAGGTCATAGTCGCGGGCCAGGTCCAGGCGCAGGTTCTTCTCGGTGTCCTGGGTGTGCTGTTTTTCCCAGTCGACTTTGTTGAGGCTGAAATTGGCGGGGTCGTAAAAACCACTGCCAACGATCGGGCGCGGCTTGGACTTGTCGTAGAAGCCGCTGTCGGCAAAGTCACCGCCGTCGAAAGTCGCACCGGCAATATGCCCCGGGCTGTCTTCGCTGGAACGGCTGTACCCGGCCTGGCCGCTCAGGGTCCACAGGCCGAGCATACGTTCACCGCCCACTACGTAGGACT
This sequence comes from Pseudomonas sp. AP42, assembly GCF_001728935.1. Taxonomy (NCBI): domain Bacteria; kingdom Pseudomonadati; phylum Pseudomonadota; class Gammaproteobacteria; order Pseudomonadales; family Pseudomonadaceae; genus Pseudomonas; species Pseudomonas sp. AP42. The sequence continues at coordinate 44,638 of NZ_LYSO01000030.1, read as the reverse complement.
GGATTTGCTGGGTTTCCTCGCGGTTCTTGAGCTTGCGTTTGCCCTCGGCTTCGCCCAATTCGCCGGGCGCTTGCGGGTCAGCGAACTCTAGGCTGGCGGCGTTGCGGGTTTCGGTGTCTTTGTAGCGACTGTAGAGCGTGCGCAGGTAGTAGCTGCTCACGTCATCGGGCTTGTAATCGAAGTTAAGGCCGCCACCGGCGCGTTCACGACTGATGTCATAGTCGCGCTGCTCGAATTCGTTGAGCCGGGCGCCGTTAGTGAAGTCCCAGGCGCCGCCAGTTTCGACATTGTCCGAGCCAAAATCACGCTTCTGCCAACTGAGCGCCGCCGCCACGCCAAAGTTGTCGATACCGTCGCCGAGGCTGAACCGGTTACTGGCGGCGCCGGAGAATTTCGGGCTGGTCTGGTGCGTGTTCTTGTCGTAGCTGGCCTCAGTGCTGCCGGTGTAGAACAGGCCCTTGTGATCGAACGCCGACAGGCTCTTCACATCAACAGTGCCGCCCAGGGAGTTGGCGTCCATGTCCGGTGTGAGCGTCTTGATCACCGACAACGACTGCACCAGCTCCGAAGGCAGAACATCCAGGGCCACGGCACGGCGCTCGCTCTCGGGCGAGGGCACCAGGGTGCCGTTGATGGTCACGCTGTTGAGATCCGGGCCCAGGCCGCGCACGCTCACAAAGCGCCCCTCGCCCTGGTCACGCTCAACACTGATGCCCGGCAAGCGCTGCACCGCCTCGGCAACGTTCTCATCCGGCAACTGCGCGACGCCGTCAGCATGCACCACGCTCTTGATGCTGTCGGAAGAACGTTGCTCCTTGAGGGCGCTGTCGATCGCAGCGGCTTGGCCGACCACATCGACATGCTCGGTGGTGGCCGCTTCGGCGGCATTGACCCGCTCGCAGGCTATCGCCAGGGCCAAGGCGGTAAGCGTAAAGCTGACGAGCCCGGTGCGCTTGTACATGAAACCCTCCCCAAGAATCCGTTGGCGCCAGGCAAGAGGCCCGGCAACTGGGAGGGCACGCTAGGGATGGGGCGTGACGGTTCTGTGACAGGGTTGCGGGCAGAGCCCGCCAAAGCGGAGTTTACAAGCGTGTGGAGGGTTCAAATGAGCTGAAATGACCTCGGTCAGAGGTGGGAGCTGGCTTGCCTGCGAAGGCGGTCGACGGTAACTACGATGCGAAGCGAGCCGCTCTTGATCTTGCTCTTGATCTGCTTGTGATCTTGATCTCAGGCGCCCCGTTAAACCACGCTGGCCGGAATTCGACAGTGATTTGGGGGCTAAACCGGCAGGGATGCCGGTTTAGCCCCCAAATCACTGGCGGATTACGGGCACACCGAGCCTAAGCGAGGTGCCGAGTGGTGGGGCGAGGACCTTTTGGTTACTTTTGGCTGGGCCGGCATTCCGGTCCTTCCAAAAGTGACCGGCCGTCAGGGCGGAACCCTAAGTAGCCGTTACCGCAGCAATGGATATGCACACAATACAACTGTGTTGACTGCCAGGCCGCCTTCGCGAGCAAGCCCGCTCCCACAGTTGGATGGTGGGGTGTCAGATGGATAGGTGTCGGCTGAGAGGCCGTCATCGCAGGCAAGCCAGCTCCCACATGGGGTCCATGTTCAGCTGAAAAATGCACCGAGAGCATGAGCTGATTCGACCCTCCCACCCCGTCATCCAACCGTCACATCCATCTGCTGTGCTGGCGCCCATTACTCATTCGCCCAAGGACCCGTGGCCATGTTTTCCGTGCTCAAACCCCACCGCTGGAAACTCGCGTTGCTACTGATCGCCGCCAACCTCGGACTGCTCCTGCACCTGGCCTGCGGCGAGCTCAAAAGCGTCAGCGAATGGGTGTGGCTGGATATCATCGGCGAAGGCGGTTCGGCGCTGCTCGCGCTGATCTGGCTGGGCCTGGTGTTGAAAAGCCGCCCCGCCGGACGAGTCACCCAATACCTGGCACTGGGGCTGTCGTGCATCTTTTTTTCCTGGTGGATCGACAGCCTCGACGAATTCATCCGCCTGCCTGACAGCATCTCCTGGGATCACTGGCTGGAGTCAGGGCCCATGCCGGTGGGCATGATCCTGCTGACGATCGGTATCTACCACTGGCACCACGAACAACTGGCGATCAGCGCGCAGATGGAAAAACGCGAGCGGTTGTTTCGCGAGCACCGGCTGTTCGACAAGCTCACGCCCCTGGCCGGAGCCGACTACCTCAAGCGCCAACTCGCCGACAGCCTGCGCGACAGCCAAGAGCAGCAACAACCGCTGTCGCTGCTGGCCCTGGACCTGGACAACTTCGCCGCCATCAACCAGGCCTACGGGCATGCCGAGGGTGATGCGGTGCTACAGGCGGTCAGCCATGTGCTGTTGCTCAACCTGCGCCGCCAGGACCTGTTGTGCCGCCTGGCAGGCGATCGTTTTGTGGTGCTGCTGCCCAACACCGGCGAGCGCCAGGCCCAGGGCCTGGCGCTGGAGTTGCAACACGCGGTGCAGAGCCTGGCCCACAAGACCCGGCAACAGGGCGAACGCTTGCAACTGGCGGCCACCACAGCGGTGGTGATGGACTTGCAAGAGTCACCCCCTGAGCTGCTCAAGCGCCTGAACCTGGGCCTGGCCCGGGCCAAGCAGCCCCTTGCGAAAAGCGCCTGAAATGGCCGTGAAAACCCGTTGGTATGAAAACGACAGCCGCTTCATCCCCGGTCATTATCAACCCGCCACGTTGATCGACCTGGGCTTGTCCCGGGACATCGACAGCCATCGCCTGCTGCGCGGCACCGGCCTGTTCCACGAAGACATCCTGGCCGGCAACGCGCGGTTGAGCCCACAGCAGTTCCTGGGATTGATCGGCAACAGCCGCAAATTGCTGGACGCCGATGACAGCAGTTTCCTGTTTGGCCAGCGCCTGCTGCCCGGCTACTACGGCGCCGCCAGTCATGCGCTGGGGCATGCACAGAACCTGCATCAGGCGCTGGAGATCCTGATCCAGCAACAAGTACTGCTCAGCCCGCTGGCCACGCTGCAACTGGAGCTGGATGAGCACCACGCTTACCTGTATTGGTTGGACAGTTGCGGCGCTGGCGAACACTGGCGCTTTCTGCTGGAAGCCAGCATGACTTCGCTGGTCGCCATGAGCCACTGGCTCAGCGGCCAGCGCTTGCCGTGGGTGTGCAGTTTCAGCCATGCCGAACCCCGGTACGTCGAGCAATACTGGGTGCATCTGGGCGAGCACACGCGCTTCGAACGCCCGCTGGACATGATGTGCCTCCCCCGTGAATACCTCACCCACAACTGGCCGGGTGCTTCGGCCACCGCGGGCCAGGTTGCGCGCCAGCAAGCGCTTGAACAAATCGAACAACTGGGCTTTGCCACAAGCTTTCTGGACTGCCTCTACGGCTACCTGCGCGAACACGTGCGCCAGCCACCGAGCCTGGAACAGGCCGCGCACACCTTCGCCATGAGCCCGGCCACGCTAAAGCGCAAGTTGCAACGGCACGACACGGGATTTCAGCAACAGGTCGACCGGGTGCGCAAGCACGTGGCGTTGCACCTGTACCAGGCCAAGGGCTTGAGTAACGAGGAAGTGGCGGCGTACCTGAACTTCAACGATGCGGCGAATTTTCGGCGCTCGTTCAAGCGGTGGACGGGCAGCACGCCCAACCTGATCCGCCAACTGTTCAGCAGCCGCTAGCCAGGCGTTCGCGCAGGAACTCCACCAGCGCTTGCACCGGGCGTGAACTCTGGCGGTGCTGCGGGTACACCGCCGACAGGGTCAAGGCCTCAGGGGCAAAGTCTTCCAATACCTTGACCAAACGACCGTCCTTCAAGGCCTCGCTGACAATGAACGTTGGTAGATAGGTAACGCCCAAACCGGCAATCGCGGTATCGCGCAGCAGGTCACCGTTATTGACGCGCATGCGCCCGCTGACGCTCAAGGCTTGCAACTTGCCTTTGAAACGCCATTGCACCTGGCGGCCGTGGCCGTAAGGCAGGCAGTCGTGCGCCGTTAAGTCCTCGGGTTTCAATGGCGTACCCCGCAGCGCCAGGTAGTCGGGGCTGGCGCAATACACCCGTTCGATAGCCGCAATCCGCCGGGCGATCAGGGTGGAATCTTCCAGGGTGCCGATGCGCAGCACCAGGTCATAGCCCTCGCCGATCAAGTCCACCGGGCGGTCGCTCAGGTCGACTTCAACGCAGACCTGTGGATGCTGGCGCAAAAACAACGGCAGCAGGCAGCCCAGGTGCGCCATGGCGAACGACAAGGGTGCACTGAGGCGAATGGTGCCGCGCGGTTCGCTGTTCTGGCCGGCGATGCCCTGCTCCACCTGCTCCACCTCTGCGAGCAGGCGCAAGGCCGACTCGTAGTAACTCTGGCCCAGCGGCGTGACGTCCAGGCGCCGTGTGGAGCGGTTGAGCAGGCGCACGCCCAGGCGGTCTTCCAGTTGGATCAGGCGGCGGCTGACGAATTGCTTGGACAAGCCCAATTGCTCGGCGGCGGCGGTAAAACTGCCGGATTCCATGACCTGGCAGAACAGGCGCATGTCTTCGAAGGGGTTCATTGTCACTTCTCAGGGGACGATGGGCTGTTTTATAGCCTGTCAGTGGTCACACCACAAACCAAAATGTGAACACCATCAAATGTGGGAGCTGGCTTGCCTGCGATAGCGGTGTATCAGCCAGCAATGCTGTTGACTGGTATACCGCCATCGCAGGCAAGCCAGCTCCCACAGGGTCTTGCGGTGTTTTACAGAGCAGGTTACTTGGCAGCGAACGCCGAGTAGCTGTTCATCAGGTTGCGGTAGTTGGGAATGCGCGGCGAGAGCAGGTTGGCCAGGCCTTCCATGTCGTTGCGCCAGTCCACTTGCAGCTCGCAGGCCACCGAGAACCAGTTGACCAGTTGCGCACCGGCGGCGGTCATACGCGCCCAGGCGGCTTGTTGCACGGTTTCGTTGAAAGTGCCGGAAGCGTCGGTGACCACGAAAACCTCAAAGCCTTCGTCAAGGGCACACAGGGTCGGGAACGCCACGCACACGTCGGTCACCACACCAGCAATGATGATCTGCTTGCGGCCGGTGGCCTTGACGGCCTTGACGAAATCTTCGTTGTCCCACGCGTTGATCTGGCCAGGGCGCGGGATGTACGGCGCGTCGGGGAACAGTTCTTTGAGCTCAGGCACCAGCGGGCCGTTGGGGCCGCTTTCAAAGCTGGTGGTCAGGATGGTCGGCAGGTTGAAGAACTTCGCCACGTCGGCCAGGGCCAGCACGTTGTTCTTGAACTCGTTGGGGGAGAAATCCTGCACCAGGGAGATCAGGCCGGTCTGGTGATCAACCAACAGCACAACAGCATCGTCTTTGTTCAAGCGCTTGTAAGTCATGGGTAACTCCTTTGGGGATGGGGTGTTTTTCAAAAAGCAAAGCAGGAGCAGCCGAACGCCCCCCAGAAACCCTGGAAGTCGCTGACCGGCACGCTGGAAAGGCGCGCTTTTTCATGGCTGTGGGCATGCACGCCACAAGGGCCGCTGCACTGGTGAACCTGGGCCTGCATCGGCGACGTCGGGCGCCAGTGCCCTGGCACCTTGACCACCGGCGACCAGTCGGGCAGCACCGGTACCCGTGGCGGTGCGAAGTCTTCGAAGTCGCCAGCGCCGTACACGACCTTGCCGCCGACCACTGTCAGCACCGACTCGATCCATTTGATGGCTTCTTCCTCGACACTGAAAAAGTCCGCCGACAACGCGGCGACATCCGCCAGTTGGCCGACCTTGATCTGGCCTTTCTTGCCCTGCTCGGACGAGAACCAGGCGCTGCCGTGGGTGAACAACTCCAACGCGGTAAGGCGCGGCAAACCCTCGGCGTGCAGCTCCAGGCCGCCGACGGTACGGCCGCTGACCATCCAGTACAGCGAGGTCCAGGGGTTGTAGCTCGACACGCGGGTGGCATCGGTGCCCGCCCCTACCGGCACGCCTTCGGCCAGCATGCGCTTGATCGGCGGCGTGGCTTCGGCGGCTTTGGCGCCGTAGCGCTCGACAAAGTATTCGCCCTGGAACGCCATGCGATCCTGGATCGCAATACCGCCACCGAGGGCACGCACGCGTTCGATGTTTTTCGGGGTGATGGTTTCGGCGTGGTCGAAGAACCACGGCAAGCCATTGAACGGGATGTCGCGGTTGACCTTCTCGAACACGTCGAGCATGCGCGAGATGGACTCGTCGTAAGTGGCGTGCAAGCGGAACGGCCAGCGCTGTTCTACCAGGTGGCGTACCACCGGTTCCAGTTCCTGCTCCATGGTCAGCGGCAGGTCCGGGCGGGGTTCGAGGAAGTCTTCGAAATCGGCCGCCGAGAACACCAGCATCTCGCCGGCACCGTTGTGGCGCAGGTAGTCATCGCCCTGGTGCAGGGTGACGCTGCCGGTCCAGTTCTTGAAGTCGCTGAGTTCTTCCTTGGGCTTCTGGGTGAACAGGTTGTAGGCGATGCGCACCGTCAACTGTTGATCCTTGGCCAGTTGCTCGATCACCGCGTAGTCATCGGGGTAATTCTGGAAACCGCCGCCGGCATCGATGGCACTGGTCAGGCCCAGGCGATTGAGTTCACGCATGAACTGGCGGGTGGAGTTGACCTGGTATTCCAGGGGCAATTTCGGGCCTTTGGCCAAGGTCGAGTACAAAATCATCGCGTTAGGCCGTGCCACCAGCATGCCGGTGGGGTTGCCGTTGCTGTCGCGCACGATCTCACCGCCCGGCGGGTTCGGCGTGTCCTTGGTGTAGCCCGCCACCCGCAGGGCTGCGCGGTTGAGCAAGGCGCGGTCGTACAGGTGCAGCACGAACACCGGGGTGTCCGGGGCGGCCCGGTTGAGTTCTTCCAGGGTGGGCATGCGCTTTTCAGCGAACTGGAATTCGTTCCAGCCGCCCACCACGCGCACCCATTGCGGCGTGGGCGTGCGGTCGGCCTGGTCCTTGAGCATGCGCAAGGCATCGGCCAGGGACGGCACGCCTTCCCAGCGCAGTTCAAGGTTGTAGTTCAACCCGCCACGAATCAGGTGCAAGTGCGAGTCGTTGAGGCCGGGAATCACGGTGCGGCCCTTGAGGTCGATGACCTGGGTGCCGCTACCACGCAGGGCCATGGCTTCGCCGTCGGTCCCCACGGCGACAAAGCGCCCTTGGTGGATGGCCACGGCGGTGGCGCGTGGGTTTTCCCGGTCCACGGTGTGGAACTGGCCATTGAACAGAATCAGATCGGCGTTCATAGGGTTTCCTTTACAGAGGCTTCAAGCCAGGGAGCGAACAGGCGGGTGGCCGCCGGCATCAGCAGGTACACCACCAGCAACACGATGGTCAGGGTGACCAGGAAGGTGGAGACCACGTAATTGGACAAAAACGGGTGCAACCGCAGGATCGGCCCCCAGATAAACGGCAGCAGCAAGGTTTGCGGCAGGATCACAAACAGGCTGACCACCGCCTGCTTCCAGCGCGGCGGTTTGGCACCGCCCTCGGCCTGGGGCGTGAACCAGAATTCATTGGCCGCGCCGATTTCCGTCTGGTCGCCGTCCGCCAGCATGGGCGCGGCTTCGTCGATCAAGGCCTGGCGTTGCGGGGAACCGAGCCACAGCTCAAGGGCGTTGGTGGAGCTATAGCGCAGTACGCAAGTGAACAGCGCCATGCCGTTTTGCTGGCTGCGCACCACGTCAACACCCAGGTGCCCAGGGCGTTCGCCCGCGATGCGCACGATGCGGCGCAACCAGGCTTCGTACTCGACTTCAAAGCCGGGTTTGACCCGGTGCTTGACGACCAGGGTGACGACTTCGTCGGGGCTGGTGTTGACGGTTGAATCCATGGCTGAGTGCTTCCCCGGAGTATTGAGCGATGGGGAGAGTCTGGCCGTTGAGCGGTGGGGAGAATTGGATGTATGTGCTGTTTGGCTCGTTGCAGGAGCGAGGGGGACGTCTAGTTCTTGCTCGCGAAGAACCTCAACGATAACGCGGGCTTACTGGTTCAACGTGGCGCCCTCAGGTTTTTCGCGAGCAAGCTCGCTCCTACAATTACCGGCAAAGCTACGTCGCCCGGGCCATGTGTTCCGCAATCCTGCCCCTCAGCCACCGCTCCGCCGGGTCGTTGTCATGCACCCCGCTCCACACCATCGACAACTCCGCTGCATCAATCGCAAACGGCGGGTCCTCGGCGCGCAGGCGTGTGCCTTCGGTCAACGCGCACGCGGCGTAATCGGGCACAGTGGCGATAATTTGCGTGCCCGCCAGCAACGCCCGTAACCCGCTGAACTGCGGCACTGCCAGCACCACCCGGCGCGAGCGGCCGATGCGGGCCAGGTCCAGGTCGATATTGCCGCTCAGGTCGCCGGAGAACGACACCATCGCATGGGGCCTGGCGCAGTAGTCATCCAGGGTCAGCGGCGCCTCGCCGTCATCCCCGCGCAGGACCTTGCAGGGGATATCGCGCAGTTTCTTGCGCTTGGCATTGGCCGGCAAATCGGTGGTGTAGCTGACCCCCACGGAGATTTCACCGCTGGCCAGCAGCGAGGGCATCAACAGGTAATTGGCGCGGCGCACCACCACGATGATGCCCGGCGCTTCTTCGCGCAGGCGGCTGAGTAACGACGGAAACAGCCCGAACTCCGCATCATCGGACAGGCCGATGCGAAACACCGCGCAGCTGGTGGAAGGGTCGAAATCCTTGGCACGGCTGACGGCGCCCGAGATGGTGTCCATGGCCGGTTGCAGCTCCTTGAGTATCGCCAGTGCACGCGCGGTGGGTTCCATGGCACGGCCGTTGCGCAGCAGCAACGGGTCGTCGAACAAATCGCGCAAACGGCCCAACGCGGCGCTCACGGCCGGTTGGCCGATAAACAGTTTTTCGGCGACCCGGGTCAGGTTTTTCTCGAACATCAAGGCTTCGAAAATCACCAGCAGGTTCATATCGACGCGGCGCAGATCGTTGCGGTTCATGGGCGCTATCCAAACGTTTTTCAGGGGGCCAGGGAAGCATGCACCGCACGCCAGGGATTGCATAGCTGTGCTGTCTTTTCCAGCACCGCACCTGGCGAAATTAACAACGATTAACTCGTCAGCCAGGCAGCCCGGCAACAAGATGAAGCGCGTCTACACTGCATCCATCCACCGGGAACGTTCCCATCGACTGCGGATATTTGTCATGGCCCGACTCGAGCAATATGCCCCCCGGTTGCCCGCCACCGGTGGCCTGTGCCCCCGCCGTGAGCGCATCGCCAAGCAACTGATCCTTGCCAACCTCGGCGAAAGCCTGGCGATCGCCGACCTGGCCCAGGCCTGCGCCTTGTCGCGCAGCCACTTTTCCCGCGCCTTCAAGTGCACCACCGGGCTGTCGCCTCAGGAATGGATTCGCCAGCAACGCATCCAGCGCGCCAAGGAATTGATTACCGGCTCGTCCCTGAGCCTCACGCAGATCAGCCTGGAATGCGGCTTTTGCGACCAGGCGCACTTTTGCCATATGTTCACCCGCAGCGAAGGCGTCAACCCGATGACCTGGCGAAACCACCACTCGCGCAGCAAACCTGATGTGATCGCTGCCTAGTGGTCTGCGCGCACCTGGAATATGCTGGCCGCTCTCTTCCTCCAGAACCTGGGCAGCCATGAATGACTTGAGCGACCAGGCCGTGCATTTCGGCCCCTACCGCATCCACCCGCGCCAGCGCCTGGTGCTGGAGGCCGGCCGCCCGCTGCGCCTGGGGCGGCGGGCGGTGGACATTTTGCTGATCCTGCTGGAGCACGCCGGCAATGTGGTGAGCAAACAGGAGCTGATCGCACGGGTCTGGCCTAAAAGTGTGGTGGAAGACGGCAACCTGCGGGTGCACATGGCCGCGTTGCGCAAGGCGCTGGGTGACGGCCAGGCCGGGCAGCGCTATATCGTCACGGTCGCCCAGCGCGGCTACAGTTTTGTTGCGCCACTGAGCATCGAACCCATGACGCTGCCCACCGACGGTGCGCCCCAACGCCCCAGCCATAACCTGCCCCTGCGCCGCACACGCATGATCGGCCGCCAAGCGCTGATCGACGCCCTGGTGCAACAACTGCCGCAGCAACGTTTCATCACGCTGACCGGCGCCGGTGGCATCGGCAAGACTACTGTGGCCTTGCGCGTCGCCGAATTGCTGATCGGGCATTACCGCGACGGTATTCACCTGCTGGACCTGGCGCCGCTCAGTGCAGCGTCCATGATCCTGCCCAACCTGGCCGCCTTGCTCGGCCTGACACCGGGCGAAAATACGGCCCTGGCCAGCCTCGCCCGCAGCCTGCAGGCACGCCAGATGCTGCTGGTGATCGACAACTGCGAGCACCTGCTCGACGACATCGCCCTGATCAGTGAAACCCTGCTGCGCCATGCACCGCACCTGCACATCCTTACCACCAGCCGCGAAGCCCTGCGCGCCGAAGGTGAGTATGTGCAGCGCCTTGAACCACTGGCCTGCCCGCCCGCCACCGGCAACCGCGCCCAGGCCCTGGGTTACCCGGCCATGCAATTGCTGATCGAGCGCGCCATGTCCCACCAGGAGAGCTTTGCCCTGAGCGACGCTGAACTGCCCCTGGCGATTGATATCTGCCAGCGCCTGGACGGCATTCCTTTGGCCATCGAACTGGTGGCCGCGCAAATCGAACGGTTTGGCTTGCCGGGCCTGTTGGTGCAGATGGAAGACAACTTTCGCCTGCTGACCCGCGGGCGACGCACTGCCCTGCCCCGCCAGCAGACCCTGCGCGCCACGCTCGACTGGAGCTTTGACCTGCTCACCGAGTGCGAACAAATCTGCCTGCGCCGCCTGGCGGTCTTCCGTGGCGGCTTCAGCCTGGTCAGCGCAGCGGCGGTGATCGCCGGGGAGCAAGTGGCCCCCGCCGAAGTGCTGGGCTCCATCACGCAACTGGTGGCCAAGTCGTTATTGAATGTGGAGGCCAGCGATGACGAAATGGTCTATCGCCTGCTGGACATCACTCGCACCTATGCCCTGGAAAAGCTCAGCCAGGCCTGCGAGCTGCATGCCACGCGAGAGCGCCACGCTGCACGCTGCCTGGCGCTGATGGAACAGGCCCAGGGCGACTGGGACTTGATCGCCACGCAGCCGTGGATCGACCGCTATGCACCGCTGCGCGAAGACGTGCGCGCCGCTCTCGACTGGGGCTTTGCCGATGGCGGTGCGCAGTTGATGGCTATCCGCCTGACGGTCAGCGCAATGCCCCTGTGGCAAGAACTGTCGTTGCTGCGTGAACACGGCGGCTATGTGGACCAGGCGCTGGCGCTGATCGACCAGGTCACCGCGCCCTGCGCGCAATTGACTCTGCAACTGCAATTGGCCCTGGGCAGCCTGTCCTATCACGCCATGGGCGCTGCGCCTCGCACCATTGCAGCATTCGAAGGGGCCGCGCGCCTGGCCGAGGCGCGCCAGGATCGTGCCGGCCAGTTGCGCGCGGTCTCCGGGCTGATGGCGGTGAACCTGTGCGCCGGGCGCTACGGCCCAGCGCAGGAGCTGAGTGTGCAGTTCGAACGCCTCGACCCACGCAACGAGCCGTTGCTGGACCTGAGCGCCCAGCGGCTGCGTGCGCTGGGCCAGCATTACACCGGTAACCAGGCCCTTGCGCGGCACCACGCCGAGCAGGTGCTGCAGCGTATGTCCCAAAGCGGTCACGTGAACCGCTTTGCCCTCGGGGTTGGCGTGCAATACGACCAGAGCGTTGCCTCCTTGACCGTGCTGGCGCGAATCCTGTGGTTGCAAGGCTTTGCCGATCGCGCCTGGCGCACCGCCAGCCAGGCATTGGAGTTGGCGCTGCAGATCAACCATGGCACCTCGATCTGCTACACCCTGGCCCTGGCTGGGGTGGTGATCGCCCGCTACAACGGCGCCGAAGACGACGCCCAAGCCCTGCAACGGCTGCTGCTGGAGCAGTCGCACCAGCATTCGGTGCAGTTGTTCCAGACCTGGGCCGGGCATTACGCCGGTATTCTTGGCCACCCGGATTGGCAAGGCCTGGGCCTGATCCAAGACACCTTGATCACCTTCGGTACCCATGCAGTGGATGCGCCCACCCTGGAGCGCGCGCGCAGTGGTGCGGCGGGCTGGTGCGCCCCGGAGATTGTGCGGGTGTACGCCTTGCAGCTAGAGGATGAGCACGCCGCCGAAGCCCTGCTGCTGGAAGCGCTAGGCCTGGCGCACCAGCAAGGTGCCCTGGCCTGGGAGCTGCGCTGCGGCGAATCCCTGGCGCAATTGTGGCAACAGCAGGGGCGCATTCAGCTCGCCAGGGATTTGCTCGGTTCAATCCATGCACGCTTCAGCGAAGGCTTCGACACCCAGGATCTACTGCGCGTGCGCTGCCTGCTCGACGAGTTGCAGGACAAACGGCCGGCCTGAGAACGCGCCCAGGCAAGGCGCGTAGCCTTGCTGCAAACGCTCGACCTGACGCGGGTCGCGCAGTTGCCCCAAAGCGTAGCTGCGCACACAGTTGAGCAGCCGATAGCGCGCTGGGCCCAGGCCGGGCTCGACGCTCAGCAACGAGACGTTGACCAGGCGTGCCAGCAGGTAAGACAGGTCGGCATGTTCAAGCTCGGTACCGGCCACCATGTCACTCAGGCCAGGTAAGGTGACCGCCATCTTGAACAGGCTCAATTGCAGAAACAGCCAGCACTCCGGCAGGCTCAGGCGCTCGTAGCTCCAATCCAGGGCCGCGGTGAGTGAGCGATGACGCTCCACCGCCGTGCGCCGACCTCGGGCCAGCACTTGCAAGCCCGTGCGCACTTGCATTTGCACACCGCCGATGCCCAACGCATCCACCTGGGCGGCCGCCAATTCCAGGGCTAGCGGCAGGCCGTCCAGGCGCCGACACAGGTCGCGCAGCGGCGCCAAATCCTGGGGCCGCAAATTAAACCCCTGCTGATTGGCACGCGCGCGCGCCACGAACAGTTGCACCGCAGGACAGGCCATCGCCTGTTCGACATTGGCCGACGGCGACGGCACCGCCAGCCTAGGCACGCGCAGCACCCACTCGCCAGGGGCCAGCAAGGCTTCGCGGCTGGTGATCAGCACGCTGATGCCAGGCGCCGTCGCGCGCAGCGCACGCAGTAGCTGTCGGCATGCGCCCAGCAGCAGGTCGGCGCCGTCGAGTATCAGCAGCAACTGGCGCGAGGCCAGGCGCCGGCCCAGTTCGTTGAAACTATCGGGCGTCGAATGCAACTGCAGTACCCTGGCGAGGCTGCCGAGCAGTTCGCTCGGCGCTTGCACAACGGCCATGTCGAGCCACCATACCCCGTCGCGATAACGCGGCAATGCCCGCTCGGCCAGGGCCAGGGCGAGTGTGCTCTTGCCAATGCCGGCCACGCCGGTGAGGGTCAACAACCGCTGCACGGCCAAACGCCGCGCCAGCACGCCCACCAGTGCATCGCGCCCCCACACCGGGCTCAGCCGCGCCGCCAAGTTGTGCTGAGGCAGCAGCGTCGGCAGCGCGTCCTGCGCAGGCGCAGCGAAGCAGTAACCGCGCTGGGGGTGATTGAGGATCCAGCGTTGGCCGTCCAGGGCGCGACGCAATGCGGCAATGTGCACGCGCAGGTTGCTCTCTTCGACGACGCTGTTGGGCCACACCCGCTCGATCAAGGTCGCCTTGCTGATGAAATGCCCGGGCGCTTCGAGCAGTACCGCAAGAATATCCAAGGCTCGCCCGCCCAGCGGTACCGGCCAGCCGGCCTTACTGACCAGGCGCTGCTGCCGATGAAAGGTGTAGGGGCCAAAGCTCACCGCCGTAGCATTTTGCATGTCCGTCACAGCGCTGAAACACCCGTGCTTGAGTGCCTGCGCATCCTTTTTCCATGGGCTCGACGCTATCTTGCCAGTTGGCGATGACAGGACAATGCTGGCACGGGGAGCGATACGGACAATCGGGTGCCTGAGACGGACATGCTGTCGTTAACTGAACTGTTGTCGGTATTGGGTAGGGTTCAAACCGAGCTTTTCGCTGAACAGAAAGCGCATATGCCGCACGCTGCCAAAGCCTGCGTGGAAGGCCACGGTCTTGAGCGGCAGGTCGGTGGTTTCCAGCAGGTGCCGGGCCCGGTCGATACGCGCGCCTTGCAGGAACGCCATGGGCGTCATCTGCACGTCCTTGGCGAACAGCCGCGCAAAGTGGCGCGCGCTCATGCCTGCCAGCTCGGCCATGGACTCGATGGTAAAGGGTTGATCCAGATGCGCCAGCACGTGGTTCTGCACGCGGGTGATCGGGGTCTCTTGCGGCGCCACGGCAGCAGTCATCGGGCTGAACTGGGCCTGGCCGCCCTGGCGTTTCATCACCACCAGCAGCACCTTGGCCACATCCACCGCCACTTGCTTGCCGTGGTCCTGGGCGACGACCGACAGGGCCAGGTCGATACCTGCGGTGACGCCGCCAGAGGTGATCAGGCGCCCGTCCTGCAAATAGATGCGATCGGTCTCGACAATGGCGTTGGGAAACGCCTTGATCAACCGCTCGGTGTAGTGCCAATGGGTGGTCACGCGGTGCCCGTCGAGCAAGCCTGCGTGGCCGAGCACAAAAGCGCCGGTGCAGATCGAGCCAAAACGCCGAGCCCGTGGCGCCGCCGCTTTGAGCCAGGGCAACAACGCGGGATGGCATTCGTTATAGGCGCCGGGGCCGCCGGGCACCAACAGCAGGTCATAGGCCGCCTGGGCCTGTTCCAACAGCAGATCGGTCTGCACGCTCACGCCGTTGGAGGCCCGCAACGGGCCGGGCTCGGTGCCGACGGTCAGGATCTGGTAGTGATCGGCCGCCGGCAGATAGCGGTTGGCAATCGAAAACACTTCCAGCGGCCCGGCCATGTCGAGCAGCAGGAAGTCCGGGAACAGCGCCATGGCCACGGTTTTCATAAGCGGGAAATGTCCATCGAGAAGGAGTGCGGCGGGCATTATGGCACGACTTTAACTGTCAACCTGAAAGAGACAGTTATTCTATTTTCATCTTCTTAATCAATCATTCGTTAACCATTAACCTTCTTCTCAACGCAAGCGCCCTGCATCTCGCAGCCCGCGCTCACTTGAGGACTGGACCATGCTGACCCTTCGCAAAGCTTCCGAACGCGGCGCCGCCAATCACGGTTGGTTGAAGTCGTTCCACACCTTCTCTTTTGCCAACTACTGGAACCCCAAGGAACAGGGTTTTTCCGACCTGCTGGTGATCAACGATGACCGCGTCGCCGCAGGCAAAGGCTTCGGCCAGCACCCGCACCGCGACATGGAAATCTTCTCCTACGTGCTCGAAGGCGCGCTGGAGCACAAGGACACCCTGGGCACCGGCTCAGTGATCCGCCCCGGCGATGTGCAACTGATGAGTGCCGGCAGCGGCGTGGCCCACAGCGAGTTCAACCATAGCCAGCGTCATGGCGTGCACTTCCTGCAAATCTGGATCGTGCCCAACGAAGCCGGCGCCAAACCGCGCTATCAGCAAGAGCATTTCACTGAAGCGCAAAAACGTGGGCGCTTGCAGTTGATCATCTCGCCGGAGGGCGCCAACGGTTCGCTGAAAGTGCGCCAGGACGCACGAGTGTATGCCGGACTCTTCGACGCTGACGAAAGTGCCCGCCTGGAACTGGCGCCAGATCGCTACGCCTACGTCCATGTGGCGCGCGGCAGCATTGAACTCAACGGCCAGCGCTTGCAGGAAGGCGACGGTGTACGTGTACGGGACGAACGCCAGATCCGCCTGAGCCATGGCGAAGACGCCGAAGTGCTGGTGTTTGACCTGCGCCCCAACGAACTGCCGCAAATGCCATGACGGCCGCAGTGATGGTCCCGCCAACGGGACCATCGTTGGCGTCGATAGTCACCATCAGCGCAATGAAGTTCTCTTAAAAAATGCAACGCGTAACATCAAACCCATGCCAAACGGCACCCAACTAAAACACTCGGAGCACACCATCATGAAACGCCAACTCTTGCTTAGCCTCGCTTTCTCGGTACTCGCTGCAAACGCTTTTGCCCACCCGGTTGTCGCTGAAGGCGGCGCGGATCGCCTGATAGAAACCCGCGTTGCCGAAGGTGGCGCGGATCGCCTGCAAGAACGCGGTTTGGCTGAAGGTGGTGCTGATCGCCTGCAAGAACGCGGTTTGGCTGAAGGTGGTGCTGATCGCCTGCAAGAACGCGGTCTGGCTGAAGGCGGTGCTGATCGCCTGCAAGAACGTGGCCTGGCTGAAGGCGGAGCGGATCGCCTGCAAGAACGCGGTCTGGCTGAAGGCGGTGCTGATCGCTTGCAGGAACGTGGTCTGGCTGAAGGCGGTGCTGATCGCTTGCAAGAACGTGGTCTGGCTGAAGGCGGTGCCGAGCGCTTGCTGAGCACCCACGTATAACCCCGCACTGTTGGCGGGACACCCCAAACCGGCCTGATCAGCCGGTTTTTTTTCGTCTTCAATTTCTATCACACTGCCCCCCGTAACCACGATGCGAAGCGAGCCGCTCTTGATCTGCTCTTGATCTTGATCTCAGGCGCCCCGTTAAACCACGCTGGCCGGAATTCGACAGAGATTTGGGGGGTAAACCGGCAGGGATGCCGGTTTAGCCGCCCCGCGCCATGGATGGCGCGTGGCGGCGGCCCCCTAAATCACTGGCGGATTGCGGGCACACCGAGCCTAAGCGAGGTGCCGAGTGGTGGGGCAAGAGCGCTTTGCTTACTTTCGCGCTTTTCGAAAGTGAGCCGCCGTCAGGGCGGAACCCTAGGCGGCCGTTACCGAAGAAATGGATATGTACACAATCCAGCTGTGTTGACTGTCAGGCCGCCTTCGCGAGCAAGCCCGCTCCCACAGTTGGATCTTGGGGTGTCAGGTAGAGGGGTGTCGACCGGCAGGCCGTCATCGCAGGCAAGCCAGCTCCCACATTTGGACTGCGGGGTGTCAGGTAGAGAGGTGTCGGCTGACAGGCTCTCACAGTTTAATCACGGGGCAGTCAGAAACTTCTTGCGATACGCCGCCGGCAGCATCCCCACCCGCTGCTGAAACAACCGCCTAAACGAATTACTGTCCTCATAACCCACCGCATACGTAATGCTATCGAGCGTCATCCGTGTCGACTCAAGCATCTGCTTGGCACGCTCCAGACGCAGGCTCTGCAGATAACCAATCGGCGTACACCCTGTGGCTTCCTTGAAGCGCCGCTTGAAATTACGCACCCCAAAGCCAAAGCGCTGGGCAACCTCGTCGATCACCAATGACTGCGCAAAGTGCTGCTCCAACCAATGCTGCACACGCAGGATCTGCGCATCACCGTGGCTCTTGGGCAGCGACCACATCGCGTAGACCGACTGCTCAGTGCGCCCAGCATCGATCAGCAAATACTTGCCGCAGGTATGAGCCAGCTCCGGCGAACCGAAACGGCGGACCAGCTGCAGCATCAAATCCATCGCCGCCGTAGCGCCGCCACAGGTGATCAGGCGATTGTCTTCGCAGAGGATCTGCCCCTCATCCAGGCTGACCTGGGCATACCGACGCCGGAAAAACCCGGCAAATGCCCAGTGAGTCGTCGCACGCAAGCCGTGCAATAACCCCGTCTCGGCCAGCATGAAGGCCGCCGTGCACATCGAAGCCAACACAGCGCCCTGCCCATGCTGCTCACGCAACCAGGGGCCGTAAGCGGCGAACGTCGGCAGGGCTTCCTTGAGGGTAAAGAGAAAACCGGGAATCAGCACCAGGTCGGTGTGCGCGATCTGCGCCAGTGAACCGTGCACCTGCAGGCATTGCCCACCCCATACCGTCACCGGCTGGCCGTCCAGGGACGCGAGCGTCACCTCGAAGGGTGGGCTTTGCGCGAACAGATTGGCCGCACTGAGCATTTCCATGGCCAGGGTGGCACTGGCAGCGGAACACTGATCCGCCAGGAGCAAGGTGACATGCATGTAAAAACTCCGGCTTGCACTTTTCGCATGTAATAAGTCATTTACGCATCTACCTTAGCCGATTCCGCCCCCGTACAGTGCGGCCATTAATCAACTGTCTGGCGTTTTTATGAATCTCTGGTTTCGATTACTGCTCATGCTGTTGCGCCGCCCCTGGCGCAAACCGGTTCACGGCCTGGCCACCACGGTGGTGCGCATGCGCGTCTGGCCGCTGGACCTGGACCTGAACCGGCATGTCACCAATGGCCGGTATTTCACCCTGGCCGATGTGGCACGCATGGATTTTGTGCTGCGCACGGGCGCCTTTCGCGTGGCGCTGCGTCACAAGGCTATGCCGATAGTCGGCGATACCTGGGGCAAGTTCCGTCGGGAATTGAAGCTGTTTGAGGCATTCGACGTGCACACCCGCATTCTCGGCTGGGACCACAAGTGGAACCTGATGGAGCACCGCTTCGTCAGCAATGGGCGGGTGGTCGGCGTGGTGGTGATGCGCGGGCTGTTTCGCTCCGCCAAGGGCACCCTGCCCCCGGCTGAATTTATTCGCGAACTGGGCTTGGACGACACTTCACCGCCGATGCCGCAATGGTTGAGCGACTGGGCACGCAGTTGCGATGAGATGAGTGCGCAATTGCGCGAGGAAGAGCAGGTTTAAAAACCCCGGCTAAGCCTCGCGTTTGAGCTTCAAATGCCGCGCATACCATGGCCGCTGCGGTACACGTTTGAACAGGCCCTTGAGCAGCTCTTCATCGGCACCGAAGGTAATGCGCAGGGCCAGCTTCATGATCTCCGGATCCATTTCCATCGAACGCCCCTGCTGCAGCCCCGGCGTGGTGCTGCAGCCGTGGGTGTCCGGGCCCAGCCACGGGTCACCTATTTCGACCCAGCGGCCTGGCGCGAACCAGGCCACGCCGTTGACTTCCAGTCGGCTCACCTCACCTGGGTTGAAGCGCTCGTGGGCACGAAACCAGTCTTCGATGCGGTCATCGATCCAGCCGTGAAAATGCCAGAACACCGGGTTTACATGGGATGAAAACGGGTCGCCCAGGAAGTCGTTCTCCGGCGCATACCAACGTGCGGCAAAGTCTGCGGGGTCACGGGCGAAGGGTACCGGGGCGCCATTGGACGGGTCGCGGGGCACCGAGGCCCAGCGCATATGCAGCCAATCGTGCAGGCCCAGTTCCATTTCCGAGCCCAGTTGGCCCAGGCTCAACTTGGCCAGGTAGCGCGGATCGCGGTACTGGGATTCCCACACCTGAAAGTTGCTGTGGTAGGTCTCGGCCGCCTTGATATCGCTGACCCACTGGGTGTAGTCGGCGTCATCTGGCGCCGACCAACAGGGCGGCAGCGCGAAACCGTCGTGGTTGTCGAAGTAGCGCACAAAGCCCAGGCGATCGCGCTCCAACGGCGGTTGCGGCTCGGGGAATTGCGGCCAGGACGGCAAGTCCTGCATGGAACGTGCGGTGCCGAGCATGTGGCGGTGCATGAAGAAGAAGTCGATGCCCGAACCATTGCGGTCCTTGCGCTTGCCACGGGCGTCGCGCTCTTGGCCACGGGGTCCCGGTTGCCAGCCGATGCCGCGCAGGGCCTCGCGTTTTTCTTCGGAGAGTTTGTGCCATTGGTCACGGGTGGCGTGCCAGAGTTGGTGAAACAGCCGGTGCTCGGGAGAAATCAGCCAGGCCAGCAAGGTCGGGTTGAGGCCGATGCGCTGGCGGGCTTCGGGGAACAGTTGTTTATGGGCGATAAAACGGTTGTCGCGTTCGGTCAGCGCCAGGGGCCGCTCAAGGTCGAGGATGTGCCCGCTGAGGGTGGCGCTGCCGGCATTGCCGAAATCGGCCCAGACTTGATCCAGGGTCATCTTGAATTCATAGGCCGGCACGGCGCCGGCGGAATCACGGTCGATCAAGCGCCAATAGAGCACGGTGCCCTCGCCCGTCAGCAGGTCGCCCAAGACGCGGTAGCGCGGCTCGCCTTCAGCGCGCAGCTGCTCGGCGGTGTCCAGGTAACCGCGCAGGCCACGGCCACGGGGGGCGATGTCCAGCAGCAACTCCAGGCCTTGCAGCGGCAGGCCCGCAAGGCCGGCATCGCGGCCTTCCAGGCGCAGGCTCCAAACGCCCCGCAGGGTGTTCGCCAGGTGCTGGCCTTGGGTGTCGGCGAGGTCGACCGTGGCTTCGCCGGGGGTGATGGGAAACGCTTCTTCCCGTGTCAACTCGCGATGGGCATAAAAGGCCGCGGGCACGGCTGCACCGGTCAGCGCCAGGCCTGCGATGAACCCACGTCGAGAGATTGTCATTGGCTACCTTAGGAAACGGCTTGATCAGAGCTAGAACGTTTGCAGCCCGACGAAATTTACCGCCCTGCCCCCGCCACCTAAATTTTCCCCGCCATCGATCGTTCCTCCCTGATAGCAAAGGCCTCAACTGACTGAGATGGCAATGACAAAATCACGTTCGAAAAAGGCGCTGTATATCGGCCTGCCGCTGGCCCTGGCTATCGGCGCCGGGGCGGGCTTGCTGGTCTGGGATCAGTGGTTCAAGGGCAACGCCGGCTACCCGCTGGAGGTGATCAAGCAGGCCAATGAAATGCAGGATCGCCTGTTGTCATTCGACAGCCACATCACCCTGCCCCTGGATTTCGGCACGGCGGGCAATGAGGCCGACAAGGATGGCAGCGGCCAGTTCGACCTGGCCAAGGCTGCCCGCGGCCGATTGTCGGGTGCCGCGCTGACGATCTTCGGCTGGCCGGAAATCTGGAACGGCGCCAACGCCCCGCACAAGCCCACCGATGGTTTTGTCGAGGAGGCCCGCCACGAACAGGAGGTGCGCTACAAGATCATCTCCGGCATGGTGCGTGACTTTCCCAACCAGGTGGGCATCGCCTATACCCCGGACGATATGCGGCGCCTGCACGGCGAAGGCAAGTTCGCGATCTTTATCAGCATGCTCAACGCCTACCCCCTGGGCAATGACCTGAACCAGCTGGACTTATGGGCCGCACGCGGCATGCGCATGTTCGGCTTCAGCTACATCGGCAATAACGCCTGGTCCGACTCGTCGCGACCGCTGCCGTTTTTCAATGACTCCACCGACGCCCTCGAGGGCCTGTCGCCTATAGGCCAGCAAGCGGTGCATCGCCTCAATGACCTGGGGGTGATCATCGACGTGTCGCAGATGTCGACCAAGGCCCTGGAACAGGTCGCGCAGTTGAGCCGCACGCCGATGGTGGCGTCCCACTCGGCGCCACGGGCATCGGTGGACATCCCGCGTAACCTCAGTGACAAGGAACTGCAACTGATCAAGAACAGCGGTGGCGTGGTGCAAGTGGTGGGCTTCCCCGCCTACCTGCGCCCCTTGAGCCAGCCGACCCAGGACAAGCTCAACGTCCTGCGCGCACGCTTCGACCTGCCGCCACTGCCCAACCTGGCCATGGCCTTGATGCCCGGCGATGCAATCATTGCCGCCTGGCCCGAGCAACGCTTCGGCCAGTACGCCAGCGCGCTGTACGGCATTCTCGAGGAAGAACCCAAGGCCACCCTCAAGGACCTGGGCGATGCCATCGACTACACCGTGCGCAAGATCGGCATCGATCATGTCGGTATTGCCTCGGACTTCAATGACGGCGGCGGCCTCCAGGGCTGGGAGAACGTCGGCGAGGTGCGCAACGTCACCGCCGAACTGATCCAACGCGGCTACTCCGAAGCCGATATCGCCAAGCTGTGGGGAGGCAACTTCCTGCGGGTGTGGGAGCAGGTACAAAAATCCGCCAAGCCATTGGCCAATCGCTAACTACCATGAAGTAAGTCCATGACCGACCGCCGTACATTTCTCAAGCAGGCCGGCGTCTTTGCCGCGAGCCTGCCGCTGGGCACCGCATTGCTGCCTCAGGCAGTGGCCGCCGTTACGAACGACCCATGGACGGGATTGAAACAGCTGTTCAACCAGGACCCGAACTACCTGCATTTTTCCAACTTCCTGGTGGCCTCGCACCCAAGACCCGTGCGCGAAGCCATCGAGCGCTACCGCCAGCAGATCGACCGCAACCCCGGCCTGGCCATGGACTGGGACTTGCAGGAAACCTGGAAGCGTGAAGGCCAGGTGCGCGAGTGGGCCGGCCGTTACCTGAACGCCAAACCGGCGCAGATCGCCCTCACCGGCAGCACATCCGAAGGGCTGGCGATGATCTACGGTGGGATCAAGGTGCGCGCCGACCAGGAAATCCTCACCACGGTGCATGAGCACTACGCCACCGCGTTCAGCCTGGATTTCAGGGTGCGCAAGGAGCGGACCCAGGTACGTAAAATACGCCTGTTCAAAACCCCCAATCAGGTCTCGGCCGATGAAGTGCTGGGCAACATCCAGCGTAACATTCGCCCCAACACCCGCGTGCTGGGCATGACCTGGGTGCAGTCCGGCAGCGGCGTGAAACTGCCCATCGGTGAGATCGGCAAGCTGGTGGACGAACACAATCGCAACCGTGACGAGCCAGATCGTCTGCTCTATATCGTCGATGGCGTGCACGGCTTCGGCGTGGAAGACCTCGACTTCCCAAGCATGCACTGCGACTTCTTCATCGCCGGTACTCACAAGTGGATGTTCGGCCCGCGCGGCACTGGCCTGGTGTGCGCCCGCGAGACCGAAAACAAATACGTCACACCGATGATTCCGACCTTCTCCGAAGACAAGGACTTCGCCACGACCATGACGCCCGGTGGCTACCACGCCTTCGAGCATCGCTGGGCCGCCGATGAAGCCTTCAAGTTGCACCTGCAACTGGGCAAGGCGCCGGTGCAGGCACGTATCCATGCCCTCAACACCGAACTCAAGGACCAACTGCTGGCCCACCCGCAGATCGAACTGGTGACACCGCGCAGCCCCGAGCTGTCAGCGGGTTTCACCTTTTTCCGAGTCAAGGATCAGGACAGCGATGCCGTCGCGGCCTACCTGATGAAAAACCGCGTGGTGGTGGACGCAGTGGACCGTGACGTTGGCCCGGTGATTCGCACCTCACCGGGCCTGCTTAACAACTCCGATGAGATCCAGCGCTTCATGACCCTGCTGAGCCAGCGGCTATGACCCTTTTCCCTTTGAACGAGACGCCTTCATGACGCCATTCCGACTCAAACCGCTCACCGCATTGGCCCTCACTGCCCTGTGCGGCGCCCTGCTGCCCGGCCTGGCCCAAGCCGCCGCCCCCCAACCGGGCAAGGTGTTCAAAGACTGCAAGGACTGCCCGGAAATGGTGGTGCTGCCCGCCGGCACCTTCACCATGGGCACGCCCGAAGACGAAGTGGGCCGCGAGCCCGACGAAGGCCCGATGCATGAGGTGACCTTCGCCAAACCGTTCGCCATGAGCCGCTTCCATATCACCGCCGGCGAATGGGACAGCTACGTGCGCCAGACCGGAGTCAAGATCGCCAATGGCGACGACCGCCCCGGCCGTGAATGCATCGCCAGCAAGCCGCGCTACCCCCAGGGGCCACGTCAGCCGGCGGTGTGCATGGACATGGACGACATCAAGCAGTACGTGAGCTGGTTGTCGAAGAAGACCGGGCACACCTACCAAATGGTCAGCGAAGCCCAACGCGAATACGCCGCCCGCGCCGGCACCAGCGGCCCGTTCCCTTTCCCGTTCGACGAAGGCAAGGGCTACAGCATCGCCCAGCACGCCAACACCTACGGCCCGGCGGACGGCTACAGCTATTCGTCGCCCGTGGGCAGCTACCCACCGAATGCGTTTGGCATGTATGACATGCACGGCAACGTGTATGAGCGGGTGGCTGATTGCGAGCACCCCAACTACGTCGGCGCACCGACGGATGGCAGTGCGTGGGTGGAGCCCAACTGCGAGGCCTACCAGATTCGCGGCAATGACTGGGGCGAGGCGCCGGTGTTTTCACGCTCGGGCAATCGCAACAACATCTACCCGCAAACGCGCGGGGATTGGATCGGTTTTCGGGTCGTGCGCGAACTCTAATACCTTGTAGGAGCGAGCTTGCTCGCGAAAAACTCACAGACGCCGCGCTTATTCAGGAAAC
This sequence comes from Pseudomonas sp. AP42, assembly GCF_001728935.1. Lineage (NCBI taxonomy): Bacteria > Pseudomonadati > Pseudomonadota > Gammaproteobacteria > Pseudomonadales > Pseudomonadaceae > Pseudomonas > Pseudomonas sp. AP42. The sequence goes on along the minus strand of NZ_LYSO01000030.1, from coordinate 20,723 downwards.
GCAAGTAATCGTTGACGTTTTTCGCGAGCAAGCTCGCTCCTACAGGGTTCAGCCTTGCTTGGCCAACAGCTCCAAGCCTTCATGCAGTGCCGGGAACAGGCTGTTGTTGAAGTTGTTCCAGCGCAGCTCAAGGATGGTGTCCTCGGGCGAAATCTCGGTCTTGAGCACGTCGTGGAACACCTCTCCCGAATCGATGCCATTATCCACGTAGTGGAATGACGCACCCGTCCAATACAACGGTTCGCACGCCTGCGTCGCTTTGCTCGCCCAGTCGGTGATCGCCTGCCCACGTGCGCCGTACAGCGCATTCCAGGTGGCGTACGCCCCACGGCGTTCGTACGGCGACTCTAGGCGGGTGATGCCCGGATGAATGTTCATGATGCGCCGCGCAAACGGCGCACCCGGGCGCACCAGCTCGTCGAGGATCACCAGCAAACCATCCAGCACCACGATGTCAGCCTTCAACTCCACCAGGGTGTCATGCAGGCGACGCTCGAAATCCTGCTTGCCGGCGACATGTTCGGCGCTGCCCCGTGGCAGGCGGCGATAGGTCGACGGCACGCTCAGCAGCAGGTCATTGACCAACGTGCCCTGCACACGCAAATCCGCCGGGTACAGCCACTGGCGACCCGGCTGGTAAGCAAAGCCATAGTCCGCCACCAACTGCTGGTCCCGCGGGTTTTGCTCATCGTCGTCATACACCACGCCCACCAGGTTGTAAGCCTCGCCCAGCGGCGTGTCGTTGAGCGAGCCCACCAGAAACTCCAGCACCGATTTCATATAGCGCTCGTGGTCTTTATAGGCCACCGGCTGCCCCGCCTTGTCGGCGGCGGCATTTCTCAGGGACCAGACATACACCAGGTTCTTTTTCGTCATGTGTTTCGCTCTCGCTCAAAGGGCCACGCACGGCATTGATACGCGTGCGCCTACAGAACAAGAACGAACCAGGCCCCGGGTAATTTATCGCCCACGGCCACCGCCCGGCACGCCGCGCTAAATAGTCCCGCCACAGCTTCGTTTGTCATGGGTAAGGGTCTGTGTGCCCAGCCCCCTCTTTTTCACTTTCCGGGAAGTATTTATGACCGACCCCAAGCGCGGCGCCTTCAAAGGTTTGCTCGCATTGCTCAGGCCCTTTCGTACCATCGTGACGGTCTCCGTCGCCCTTGGCATGGCGGGCGGCCTGGCCATTACCTTGCTGTTGGCGACGATTAACACTGCGCTGCATTCGTCTACCGGCATGACACAGGGGGTAATCCTGACCTTTGCTGCACTTTGCCTACTGGCCCTGACCAGCTCGATCGTTTCCGATATCGGCACCAACTACGTCGGACAACGGATCATTGCCGCCCTGCGCAAAGATCTCGGCGAAAAAGTCCTGTCAGCACCCATTGAACAGATTGAACAGTATCGTTCCCATCGCCTTATCCCGGTACTGACGCACGACGTCGATACCATCAGCGACTTTTCCTTTGCCTTCACCCCACTGGCCATCGCTACGACCGTGACCCTGGGCTGCCTTGGCTACCTGGCATACCTGTCGGTACCGATGTTCCTGATGATGGTGGTGGCAATCATCATTGGCAGCAGCGTGCAGTTCATTGCCGGCGCAAAAGGCATTCGTGGCTTCGACGAGGCCCGCGATCAAGAAGACGAGCTGCAACGCTATTATTCGGCGATCGCCTCAGGCGCCAAGGAGCTGCGTATCCATCGGCCACGCCGCTACCGCATGAACACTCACCGCATCCAGGAAACCGCCGACCGCATCAGCGATATTCAGGTGCGTTCGGTGAACATCTATATAGTCGCCAAAACCTTCGGCTCGATGCTGTTCTTCGTCGTCATCGGCCTGGCCCTGGCAATGCAAGCCTACAATCCGAATCCAGACCCGGCGGTGATTACCGGTTTCGTGCTGGTGCTGCTGTACATGAAGGGTCCGCTGGAACATGTGGTGGGTTACCTGCCGATCATCGGCAAGGCGCGCATTGCGTTTGCACGCATTACCGAACTGTCCGAACGCTTTTCCTCCCCCGAGCCGCACTTGCTGATGGACGGCAGCGAAGCGCCAATACCCGTGGTGCACAGCCTGGAATTGCGCGGTGTGAGCTACAGCCCGCCGCCAGTGGAAGGCAGCCAGCCGTTCCACCTGGGGCCGATAAACCTGAACATCAAGCAGGGCGATATCGTGTTTATCGTCGGCGAAAACGGCTGTGGCAAGACCACCCTGATCAAGCTGTTGCTGGGCCTGTATCAACCCCACGCCGGCGAAATCCGCCTCAACGGCGAAACCGTGACCGACCCGGCACGCGACGACTACCGACAACTATTCACCACGGTATTCGCCGACTACTACTTGTTCGATGACCTGGTCCAAGGCAGCGCCACTCAATCGCTGGACAGTGCCGCAAGGTACCTTGAGCGCCTGGAAATCGCGCACAAGGTCAGCGTCAAGGACGGCGTGTTCAGCACCACCGACCTCTCCACCGGCCAGCGCAAACGCCTGGCACTTGTGAATGCCTGGCTGGAAGAGCGCCCCGTGCTAGTGTTCGACGAATGGGCGGCCGACCAGGACCCAGCCTTTCGCCGCGTGTTCTATACGGAGCTGCTGCCGGACCTCAAACGCCTGGGCAAGACCATCATTGTGATCAGTCATGACGATCGCTATTTCGATATTGCAGACCAGTTGGTGCGCCTGAGTGCTGGGAAAATCGTCACTGAACTGGAGCCGGCATAAATTTTTCCGGTTTAGGTGGGTGGGAACGTCTCATATGCATCAATGAGAATTAACCGCATTAAGCACTCCTCTGCCAACACTTAAAAAGAGAACAATCCATGCCAGTACGGCTTGCCCTCAGCCCCTTGAGCGCCGCAGTATCCATGCGGCGGGCCTTGAAATTAAACGTTTTGCCCAGCGCCCTGGCCCTTGCGGTCAGCCTGCCGGTGGCGGGCTATGTCCAGGCGCAAGAGTTCGAATTGAACATCCCGGCGCAACCTTTGAGCACGGCATTGCAGGTATTCGGTCAACAGGCCGATCTGCAGATTCTATACAGCCCGGACATGGTTAAAGACAAACACAGCAGCGCCGTCAACGGCAAGATGGATCCCGTGGCCGCCATCGAGCGCCTCCTGGCAGGGACGGGTGTCAGTTACAGCCTGCAAGGCAGCTCGATGATCATCAATGCCCCAAGCGCCGCCACAGACGCTTTGCAACTGGGGGCTACCCAGATCAATGCCAACCAATTGGGCACCATTACCGAAGGCTCCGGTTCTTATACGCCGGGCACTATCGCGACCGCCACCAAGATGGTGCTGACGCCGCGTGAGACGCCTCAGTCGATTTCAGTGGTTACTCGCCAGACTATGGATGACTTCGGTCTGAACGGCATTGACGATGTGATGCGCCACACCCCGGGTATTACCGTCTCCACGTTCGACAGCGAACGAACCAACTACTATTCCCGGGGCTTCCCGATCCAGAACTTCCAATACGATGGCGTGCCAACAACGCGTAACGAAGGTTACTCGGCCGGCCAGACGTTGAGCGATATGGCAATCTATGACCGCGTCGAAGTCCTCAAGGGCACTACGGGCCTGATGACCGGCGCCGGTGGCCCTGGCGGCACCATCAACCTGGTACGCAAGAAGCCTACCGCTGAGTTCCAGGGACATGTGAGCCTCGGCGCTGGGTCGTGGGACAATTATCGTTCAGAGCTGGACGTGGGCGGCCCGCTGACCGAAAGCGGCAACGTTCGCGGACGCGCCGTGGTCGCCTATCAGGACAAGCATTCGTTCATCGATCACTATGAACGCAAGACCAATGTCTACTACGGCATCCTTGAGTTCGACCTGACCCCGGATACCCTGCTGACCATTGGCGCCGACTACCAGAACAATGACCCCAAGGGCTCGAGCTGGTCGGGGAGCCGTTCACTGTTTGATGGCATGGGTAACGACATCAAGTTCGACCGAGGCTACAACAACGGTCCTAAATGGAGCAGTTGGGGTCAATACAGCCGCAGTGTATTCGCGACCCTGGAACATGCCTTGGATAACGGTTGGATCGCCAAGGCCAACTACAGCAACCAGCTCAATGGCTATAACGCGCCGCTGGGGTACGCATCCCCTATTTCGGGCACTACCGACAGAGCGTCGGTCTACGGCTCCAAGTTCACCGGCAAGACCATCAGCAACAACGCAGACTTCTACCTGTCCGGGCCGTTCAGCCTGGGTGGGCGTGAACATCAATTGGTTGTCGGCTCTTCAGTCTCGCGCTCGCACTGGGAAGGCAATGACTATTACGGCTACGAAGCGACTTACAGGGACAGCAACAACTTCCCCCTCTATGAGTGGGACGGTGACAGCCTGGAGCCGGCCTGGGGCCCTGCCCACGAGAAAGACGATATCACCCGTCAGGCGGCCGTCTACTTCTCTACACGCCTGAGCCTCACCGACGACCTGTCCCTGCTGCTTGGTTCACGCTTGACCGACTACCGAGTAACCGGCACCAACGACTCGCGTGAGACCGGCAAGCTCATCCCTTATGCGGGCCTGGTGTACGACCTCAACGAAAATTTCTCGTTGTACGGCAGCTACACCTCCATCTTCATGCCACAACAGTTGCGGCCAGATCGCAATAACAAGATGGTCGAACCGGACGAAGGCGAAAACTATGAACTGGGGGTGAAGGGCGAATTCTATGATGGCCGCCTGAACGCCAGCCTCGCCTACTTCGAGATTCACGAGTCGAATCGGGCCGAGGAAGACACCGAGTACAACAACAACATGCCCGCCAACTCGCCTGTCGAGTGGGCCTACAAAGGCGTCCAGGCGACGACCAAGGGATATGAGGCCGAGATCTCCGGTGAACTGCTGCCTGGATGGCAAGTGCAGGCCGGCTACACCCACAAAGTGATCCGCGATGACGATGGCAAGAAGTTCTCTACCTGGGAGCCTCAGGACCAGCTCAACTTCTACACCAGCTACAAGTTCACCGGCGCGCTCGACAAACTCACCCTCGGCGGCGGTGCTCGTTGGCAGGGAGAGGCCTGGCAAGATGTCTATAACAGAGGCAAAAGTGCCACTCAACGGTTCTCCCAAGACCCATACTGGCTGGTTGACGCCATGGCACGCTACCAAATCAGCAAAAACCTGTCCGCCACGATCAACGTCAACAACGTGTTCGACAAGCGCTATTACACCAACATTGGTTTCTACACATCGTCATACTCCGGCGACCCACGCAACGTTATGCTGTCGACCCGCTGGGACTTCTGACCTGGCTGGTTGAACATCCGCAACACCCAACACCCTGCGCAGGCCGAACCTTCGCAGGGTGTTTTTTTAGGTGTTGGCGGCCTTGTACTTGCCACAAAAAAGCCCCAGGACACTCTACGCGGCCTGGGGCTTTTTGCTCTGCCCGTAATTACTCCATAGCCTTCACAAAGCTGCGCACAAACTCGGCGTTGTCGATGATGCGTTCATGGTCTGCGTCAATCACTACCGACCGCACCACACACGCCCCGCCAATCACCTTTTCCATGCTGGCTTCGATCAATGCCTTGTGCTGGCCTGCACGACTCATGGCCGCCCACCAGCAACTCACCGGTGCCTTGAGTGGCTTGAAGTCAGCCTGCTCCATGCGTTTGAACAACGTGCGATCGACTTCCCAGGAGACCCGAGCCTCATTACCACCCAGCAACGCTTGCTTGATATCGCAGAAGGTCTCACCCAGAGTCACCTCGGCCCATTCTTCGAAGCGTGCCCATTGCTGGCTCTGATCAGCATCGCCCGCCTGCAGATCGTGCCAGGCAGCCTGGATCACCTCGGCAAACGCGGGGAACATCACGCCGAGTAGCGCCACCCGTCGTTCCATATCAGAAACTTCGCTGTCATCGGTGATGACTGCCGCCTCCCAATAAGGTGCAAGCCAGCGCGGTGGCGAAGCGTCGATCCAGCCGACAAACTCCACTTGCCGCCCCGCTTGCTCCAAGCCATAAGCGACCTCCACCGCCAGGTTGCCACCCAGTGACCAACCGGCCAAACGGAAGGCCCCCTCAGTCTGAGCCTCCAACAACTGTGCAGTGTAGTCCTCAATCATGCCAGCCCAAGAGGGTACTTCGGCGCCCTCCTCGGCCAGTGCACGGCAGATCACCCCCACCACCGGTCGCTGCTCGCGTAGCGCCAGAGCGACAGCCTTGTAACAGTGCACCGAGCCGTAACTGGGGTGAAACAGGTACAGCGGCGTGCCTTGGGTGCAGCTGTTAAGCGGTACCAACAGCGAACGGCGCGTCTTGCCTTCAAGGCAGTCGACCTGCGCGCGTACGGTCGGATTGAGCATCAACTGGCTGACCGAAAGGCTGATACCACTGGCTTTGCGAATCCGCTCCTTGAGCATCAATATGCGCAGCGAGTGACCACCCAACTCGAAGAAGTTGTCGTTCACTCCCACCGACTCCACGCCCAATACATCGCTCCAGATGGCAGCGACTTTGCGTTCCATCTCGCTCTTGGGTGCTTCAAAACGCTGGGTAGATTGCACGTCAGGCTTGGGCAATGCCTTTCGGTCCAATTTGCCATTGGGGCTCAAAGGCATCTGTTCCAATACCAGCCATTGCGCGGGCACCATGTAATCCGGCAGATGAGCTGCCAAGTGCGCACTGAGGGTTTCACGCCAGTCATCGCTCTGTGCCTGCAACACCAGGTAACCCACCAAGTGCTTACCGTCCACCGCCAGCACGGCGGCTTCTCGTACCCAATCATGTTCCAGCAATCGCGCTTCAATTTCACCCAGCTCAATACGCATACCGCGCAGCTTGACCTGATGGTCAATACGCCCAGCGTACTCAATCACTCCATCCCCACGATAGCGGGCCAGGTCGCCGGAGCGGTACAGACGCTCCCCCTGGATGAACGGGTGGGCGATAAACCGTTCGGCAGTCAAGCCTGGCCTGCAGTGATAACCACGCGCCAGGCCCATACCGCCGATGAACAACTCGCCCAGCACCCCCGCTGGCACCGGCTCCAGGTTACTGTCCAGCACATAGCAGCCCAAGTTGCCGATCGGCTTGCCGATTGGCACAGCATCACGCCCTTCGTCCAGACAGGTCCAGTGGGTCACGTCGATAGCGGCCTCGGTCGGACCATATAGGTTGTAAAGGCCGACCTGCGGCAACTTGGCGAACACTTGCTGCTGCGCATCCACCGGCAATGCCTCGCCACTGCACACGACACGCAGCAGGCTGGTGCAGGACGACGCGCCAGTATCCTGCAGGAACGCTTGCAACATAGACGGCACAAAATGCAGGGTAGTGACCTGTTCTCGGTTAATCAGTTCGATCAGCTTGGCCGGGTCACGATGGTCACCCGGCGCCGCGACCACCAGGCGTGCGCCGGTCATCAGTGGCCAGAAGAACTCCCATACCGATACATCAAAACTGAACGGGGTTTTCTGCAACACGGTATCGCTGATGTCCAGGGCATATGCCTCCTGCATCCAACACAGGCGGTTAGTCAATGCACAATGCCGGTTGCCCGCGCCTTTAGGCTGGCCGGTAGAGCCGGACGTGTAGATTACGTAGGCGAGGTTTTCGCCATCAAGCGCAACACCCGGGTTGGCCTCGCTGTAAGCCTCCAACCCGCTTTCACCCAATACCAGGGTTTCCAAGCCGGCTGGTATCGGCAGTTGCTCGCGCAAGTGTGCCTGGGTCAGCAGTAATTTCACGCCGCTGTCATCCAGCATATACGCCAGCCGTTCACGCGGGTATTCCGGGTCCAGTGGTACGTAGGCACCACCGGCCTTAAGCACCGCCAACAGACCGACGACCATCTCAATCGAGCGATCCACGGCTAGGCCAACCAGCACGTCCGGACCCACGCCCGCTTCAATCAAACGATGGGCGAGGCGGTTGGCGCGGCAATTCAATTGGGCGTAACTCAGGCACTGTGCGCCAAATACCAAGGCAGGAGCTTGTGGCGCCAGGGCGACCTGCTGTTCGATCAGTTCGTGCACGCTGCGTTGCAGCGGGTATTCGCGCGCCGTCGCATTCCAGTCTTCGACGATCAGTTTGCGCTGGGCAACGGGCAACGATGGCAGGTCCGCCAGCCGCTCCACGTGTGCCAGTGTCAACGCCTGCAGCAACTGCTGGAAATGCTCGGCCAGATGGGTAATGTCGCGCTTGTCGAACGAGGCGTGATCGTAATTGAACTCCACGGACAGGCTGTCGCCCATGGCCAGCAATACGGTCAAGGGGTAGTGAGTCTGCTCCAGGCTGTCCATCTCACCAAAACGCAGGCCGGCCGGGGCCCCCTGCTCCAAGGCCTCGGACACCGGGTAATTCTCGAATACCAGGATACTGTCGAACAGCGCTTCGCCCGCCAGGCCAGCCCAGCGCTGAATTTCGAACAGCGGTGTGTGCTCCTGTTCGCGCAGACGCAGGTTCTGCGCCTGTACCTGCTGCAGCCAGGCATCCACGCTCAGTTGTGGGCTGGGCGTCGCTATCACTGGTAGCGTGTTAATGAACAGGCCGATCTGCTGCTCGATGCCCGCTAACCCAGCCGGACGCCCCGCCACCGTAGCACCGAATGCCACGGTGTCGAGACCCGTATGCCGTTGCAGCAACAAGAGCCAGGTGCTCTGCACCAGGGTGTTGAGGGTGACCTTATGGCGCTGGGCAAACGCCTTGAGCTGCTCGGTGGCCGCCCGCTCCAGCGTCAGCCGGTGAATGCCGTTGATCTGGGCTGCGGCTTGCTCGCGCTTCACCACGCGTGACAGTCGCGTTGGTTCTCGCAGACCCGCCAGTTGTGCCTTCCAGAAGGCTTCGCTGGTGAACGGATCCTGGACCTGCAACCAGGCGATGTAGTCGCGGTAACGCCCATTCGGCGCACGCGCCGGCTCACCCGCGTAGTGCTGCATGACCTCACCAAACAACTGCGAGGCACTCCAGCCATCCATCAGAATATGGTGATTGGTGTAAACCAGATGGTGAGTATCAGGTCCCGTACGCACCACCACAAGGCTCAATAAAGGCGCCTGCTCAAGCACAAAGCCCTCGGCGCGTATGGTTTCGGCCATTGCATCGAGCGCTTCGATGCAGTCAACGCGATGCTGCCAGTCGTGCTCGACCAAAGGCACGTTCACCGACTTATGAACGACTTGCAGCGGCTGCCCGAACTCGGTCTGCCAGAGGAATGCCGTGCGCAAAATAGCGTGGTGCTCCATGGCAACTTGCCAAGCGGCTTGGAACCGTGCGACATCCAGCCCTTGTATGTCGACGCGCATCTGGTTTATGTAGTCGCCGGAACCCTGGCCATACAGGGACTGAAACAGCATGCCCTGTTGCATCGGTGACAGCGGGTAGATGTCCTCGACGCGGCTCAATGGCAGCGATAAGCCGTCCAACTGTGCCTGATTCAAGCCCGCCAGCGGGAAGTCCGATGGCGTAGCGCCAATGTTCTCAGGCTGGCAGCAATGCTCAATCACGGCCTTGAGCTCATCGGCATAGGCATCGGCCAATGACTGGATGATCGCTGGCTCGAACATGTCCTGGCTGAAACTCCAAGTCATGTTCAATTCGCCGCCATACACTTGACCGTTGATTTCCAACCAGTTACCCAAGGATGCCTCGGGGCTTTGATCGGCACCGGCAGCATCACCGGACGGCGCGAACAGCCCTTGCTCTTCGCGGCCCTCAAAGCTGGTGTCGAACTGGCCCAGGTAATTGAAAGTAATGCGCGGCTGTGGCAGACGCGCCATGGCTTCACGCACCGGCGCTTGTCCCAGGTAACGCAAGGCACCGAAGCCGATACCTTTGTCGGGAATCGCGCGCAGTTGCTCCTTGATCCCCTTCAGCGAGCCCGCCAGGGTTTGCTCCGGTGTCAGCTTTACCGGATAGATGCTGGTGAACCAGCCAACGGTGCGAGTCAGGTCGATATCATCGAACAGGTCTTCGCGGCCATGTCCTTCCAGACGGATCAGGGTCGACGCGTGGCCGGTCCACCGCCCGATTACCCGAGCCAGCGCAGTCAGCAACAAGTCGTTGATCTGAGTACGATAGGCCCCCGGTGCATCCTGCAACAGGCGACGGGTATGGGGAACGTCCAGATGAGTGGTCGCGCTGGCAGCATAACGGTTGCTCAAACTGGCATCCGACTTGGCGCCCGGCAAATCCGCTTCGGCACCCTGCAAGCGTGCTTGCCACCTCTCCAGCTCCAGGCGCAGCGCTTCACCTTGGGCGTACTGCTGCAGGCGCTGGGCCCAGTCGCGAGTAGAACTGGTCTTGGCCGGTAATTCTACGGCCGCGCCACGGGTGAGCTGACGGTAGGCGGTCTGCAGGTCTTCAAGCAGAACCCGCCACGACACGCCATCTACCACCAGGTGATGGATCACCAACAGCAAACGCTGGGAACCGTCGTTCAATTGCGCCAGCACCGCGCGCATCAAAGGACCGTGGCTGAGGTTCAGGCTGCGCTGCGCCTCTTCACCCAATGCTGTGAGTCCATCAATGTCATGCAGCCTGCTTTGCCACAGCACGACATCGGCCTGATGCTGCTCGGCACCGCGATAGACGCTCTGCCAGCCGTGCGTACCTGAGTGGAACTGCGAACGCAGAGCATCGTGGTGCACGATCAACGCCTGCAACGCCTGAATAAGGGTTTCCGGGTCGAGGCGCTCATGGGGCTGCAACACCACCGATTGATTCCAGTGATGACGCTCGGCAATCTCATCGGCAAAGAACGCTTGCTGGATCGGTAACAGCATTGCCTCGCCACTCAAAGCAGCCTGGCTGATGCTCGGCCCTTCGACACCCTGTCGCGCAACACCGGCCAGGCTTTGTACAGTCTGGTGCAGGAACACGTCCTTTGGTGTAAACCGAATACCGGCTTGCCGCGCCCGGCTGACCACTTGAATAGAAATGATCGAATCACCGCCCAACTCGAAGAAGTTGTCATTCAAACCCACTTGCGGTAGGCGAAGCACGTCGGCCCAGATCGCCGCGAGCTGGTGCTCCAACTCGCTCTGCGGTGCCACATAGGCTTGCTGCAACAAGCTGGCGTCAGGTTGTGGCAACCCTTTGCGGTCCAGTTTTCCGTTGGGGGTAAGCGGCATGTCGGCCAGGAACATGAAGTAGGTTGGCACCATGTAGTCTGGCAGTCGGGTTTTCAAGGCGCGGCGCAGGTTGTCCCGCAACTCGGCTTCATTGGCCAGGCTGGCGCCGGCCGGCACCACATAGGCCACCAACTGTTTACCAGTCGGCCCGTCCTGAGCCACCACCACGGTTTCACCCACATTGTCCTGTTCACGCAGACGCGCTTCGATTTCCCCCAGTTCGATACGGAAACCCCGGACCTTCACCTGATGGTCCACACGCCCCAGGTAATCCACCACGCCATCCGGACGCCCACGGGTCAGGTCGCCGCTGCGATACACCCGGCTGCCGGGCTTGCCGAACGGGTCCGGCACGAAGCGTTCGGCGGTTAACGCTGGACGCTCCAGATAACCCCGGGCCACGCCCTCGCCGCCCAGGTACAACTCGCCGGCTACGCCGATGGGTTGCAGATTGAGTTGCGCATCCAGAACATAACCGCTGCGGTTGCCCAGCAAGGTGCCGATGGGCGCGTAGACGGCTCCGCAAGGGTCGCCCTTGCGTGCCTTCCACAGCAGCGGCGTGACCACGGTTTCGGTCGGGCCGTAGCCGTTGAACAGGTATTTGGGTTTCAGCGCGCGCCACGCCAGGTCATAGCTGGCTTGAGCAACGGCATCACCACCGAAGCAGTACACCCGCACTGCCGGCGGGTTGCCGTCGCGCTCGGCATGTTCGGCCAACTGTTGCAGGTACACCGGTGGGAACACCGCCATGGTCACGTTGTGGCGATGCATTTGCTCATAGGTGTATTCCGGCAGCCACAGGCTGTCATCACGGATCAACACGCTGGCGCCATTGATCAGCGGGTGCATCCAGCCTTCGTGGGAGCCGTCGAAGGCGAAGGACATGAAGTGCAGTTCGCAATCGGCCGGTGAGGTCTCATAACGCTCGCCAGTGGCAATGATATGCGCCACCAGCGGGCCGTGTGACACCGCCACGCCCTTGGGCAAACCGGTGGAGCCCGAGGTGTAGATCACGTAGGCGAGGTTGTCGCCGTCCAACGCCACATTCGGGGCCGTATCGCTGTAACCGGCCCACTCTTCGGTGCGATCAATCGCCAGGGTATCCAGGCCCTCGGGGACCGGCAGTTGCTGCAACGCCCGGCTGTGGGTTAGCAACAGTTGCGCACGGCTGTCTTGCATCATGTACAGCAGGCGATCACGCGGGTATTCGATATCCAGCGGCACATACACGCCACCGGCTTTCATCACCGCCAGGAACGCCACCATGCTCTCGGCACTGCGCGGCATGGCAATAGCCACCCGCACTTCCGGGCCAACACCACGGGCGATCAGCGCATGGGCCAGGCGGTTGGCCTGGCGATCCAGCTCGCCGTAACTCAGGGTTTGAGCATCGAATTTCACCGCCACCGCGTCCGGGGTTTCCCGGGCGCGATCACCGACCAATTCGTGTACCAGCCGCTCGGCCGAGAAGCCGGCATCGGTCTGGTTCCACAGTTCAAGGATCTGTTGTTGTTCGTCCTGGCCCAGTAGATTCAGTTGACTGATGGACTGCTGTTGGTCAGCAACCATAGCCTGCAACAGGTTCTGCCAGTGCACAGCCATGCGCTCGATGGTCGCCGGGGCAAACAGATCAGTGGCATATCCCAACGAGGCACTCAGCCCCTCGCCCCAGTCGTGAACGTCCAGATCCAGGTCGAAATGTGCGGTATGACTGTTCCAGGCCAGCCCTTCGACATGCAGTTCGCTCGACGCTTGCTGCGTGAAGCGCTGACGGCTGGCGGCCTGGAAGTTGAACATTACTTGGAACAATGGGTTCAGGCTCAGGCTGCGCTCCGGCTGCAGCGCCTCCACCAATTGTTCGAACGGCAGGTCCTGATGGGCCTGTGCGTCCAGTGCCCGCTGCCGGACCTGACGCAGCAACTGGGTAACGCTCGTTTGCCCATCGATATCGGCCTTGAGCACTTGGGTGTTGACGAAGAAGCCTATAAGCCGCTCGGTTTCAGCGCGGTTGCGGTTGGCGATCGGCACGCCGACGCGGATGTCTTGCTGGCCACTGTAGCGATGCAGCAACGTTTGGAACGAAGCGAGCAGCAACATGAACAGCGTCACGCCTTCGCGCTGAGCCAAGGTGTTCAGATCAGCAACCAACGTGGTCGGCAATTCTATAAGCAAACGCGCGCCGCGATGGCTTTGCTCCGCAGGACGCAGGAAGTCGAACGGCAGTTCGAGCACAGGTTGCTCACCGCTCAGCAGGTCGCGCCAGTAGTCGAGTTGACGCGCTTTCTCGCCAGCCTCCATCCAATCACGTTGCCATACGGCGTAATCGGCGTATTGGATCGGCAACGCAGGCAGTTGCAGATCCCGGCCCTGGCTGAACGCGCTGTACAGCTGCACCAGTTCCTCGACCATGACTTGCATCGACCACCCATCGGAGACGATATGGTGCTGCACCAACACCAGTACATGGTCATCCGCGGCGAGGCGCAGCAAATCAACACGCAGCAGCGGTTCATGCTCCAGGTTGAACGTACGGGCAATCTTCGCTTCCACGGTGGCTTGGAGGTCCGCCTCCAGCACGTCGCTGCGGGTGATTGCAACAGGCGCAGGCTCACCTACAACTTGTACAGTTCCGTGGTTTTCCTGGCGCACCAGCGTACGTAAGCTCTCATGACGTGCCACCAGGCGATCAAAGCTGTGTTGCAAGGCGGTTTGATCCAGCGGGCCCTTCAGGCGCAGCACGCTGGGTACGTGGTAAGCGGCACTGTCTGGGTCCAGTTGCCAGAGAAACCATTGGCGTTCCTGGGCATACGACAACGGCAAACCTCGGTCACGCGCCACGGGAACCAAAGCTGGCGCTTTCGCACCTTTAGTATCTTCAAGCGCCAGCAACGCCTCGACAAATCCTTGCAAGCGTGGCTGCTCAAATAGCACCTTGAGCGGCACTTCCAATCCCAGCGTCTGGCGTAACCGTGAGGCTACCTGCATGGCCAGCAGCGAATGCCCGCCCAGCTCGAAAAAGTGATCGGTAAGGCCGACCCGCTCCACACCCAGGATATCGGCCCAGATCGACGCCACTTGGCGTTCGAGATCACTGACCGGCGCCACCCAGGTTTGCAATGACAGACTGGCGTCGGGTTTTGGCAATGCCTGGCGATCCAGCTTGCCGTTGGGGTTCAGCGGCAGGTGTTCAAGAAACATCAGGTGGGCCGGCACCATATAGTCCGGCAGTTGCTCGCGCAGCATTGCTTTGAGTGCTTCGCCCAACGCGTCGTTGTCCGATTGCTCGGCCACCAGATAAGCGAGCAACTGGTTGTCCGCCGCCATCACCACAGCTTCGCGGACGCTGGCCTGGGCCAGCAACAAGGCTTCGATTTCTCCCAGCTCGATACGGAAACCGCGGATCTTCACCTGATGATCGACCCGCCCGACGTATTCGATCACACCGTCGGCACGGTAGCGCGCCAAGTCGCCGGTGCGGTATAGCCGCCCACCGTGACCGCTGAACGGGTCGGCGACAAAGCGTTCGGCCGTCAGCAGCGGACGGTTCAGATAGGCACGCGCCAAGCCGCAGGCGCTGCCGATATACAACTCACCCACGGCGCCCAGAGCTGCAAGGTTGAGGTCGCGGTCCAGCACATACAGAGCGCGCCCTGGCAGAGAGCGTCCAATCGGGCTGGCGGTGGCGCCTATCAACTTATCGCCCGAGGTGCAGTCCAGGACACTGGAAACCACCGTGGCCTCCGTCGGCCCGTAGGTGTTGAGCAGACGCACATGACCTAGCCCTGCCCGCAACCATTGCGCGGGACCGTCCAGCGGCATGGCTTCGCCACCGATATGCACTTGCCTCAGGGCACCATAGCTACGTGGCCCTGCCGCCAGACAGTCGAGCAGAAACAGGTTCCAGTAAGCGGTCGGCAAGTCGGCCAGGGTAATGCTCTGCTCCAGGATTTCGCTGTACAGCCGCCCGCTGTCCCAGAGTTCCGGCCCGCGCAGAACCACGGCGGCGCCATGGGTCAGCGCCGGGTACAACTGTTCAACGAAACCATCGAAGTTCAGAGTTGCGAACTGCAGTACGCGGTCATCGGGGGTCAGCTTCGAATAGTCGGCGGCTATAGCCGCGAACTCGTTCAAGGCGCCATGGTCGATTGCCACACCCTTGGGTTTGCCGGTCGAGCCGGAGGTGTAAATCACATAGGCCAGATTGTCCGGGTGGACGGTTACGTCGAGGTTGCTCTCGGCGTACGACTCCAGTGAGGACGTGTCAATCGCCAAGACTGCCACCCCCTCGGGCAGCGCCATGGGTACATGGGACTGAGTCAGCACCAGGCGCACGCCGCTGTCGTCGAGCATATGAGCCAGGCGTTCGCGCGGGTATTGCGGATCGAGGGGCACGTAGGCGCCACCCGCCTTGAGGACCGCCAGCAGGCTGACCACCATGGCAAAGGATCGCTCTACCGCGACACCCACCAGCACTTCCGGCCCAACGCCTTGGGCTACCAGGCAGCGAGCCAGGCGATTGGCTTGCCGATTGAGCGCGTCATAGCTCAGCGACTCGCGGTTGAGCACCAGCGCGGTGGCTTGCGGACGTTGCAGTACCTGAGCTTCGAACAGCCGATAAACGCCGGCATGCCATTGCGCTGCCGGGCTGCTGGTGTTCCAGGCGTGTAGCAGCGTGTGCTGTTCTTGGGGCGCCAGTAGCGGCAGGCGCGCAATCTGCTGGCTAGGCGTTTTCACAACCGCTTGTAATACACCAAGCCAGTGCTGGGCCATGCGTTCGATGGTGAGTGCGTCGAACAGGTCCGTCGCATAAGTCAGCGACGCCCAGAGCCCATCGGCGGACGCCTGGGTATCCAGGCTCAAGTCAAAGTGTGCGGTGTGGCTGTCCCACGCCAGGCCCTCGACCTGTAAACCTGGAACCGACTGCATGCCTGGCTCGCCGCGTGCGTCGGTCTGGTGATTGAACATCACTTGGAACAAAGGGCTATGGCTCAGACTGCGTTCGGGCTGCAACGCCTCCACCAATTGCTCGAACGGCAGGTCCTGATGTGCCTGCGCATCAAGAGCCGCATGCTTGACCTGCTGCAATAACTCAACAAAGGACAACTCGCCGCTGATATCGGCCTTGAGCACCTGGGTATTGACGAAGAAACCGATCAGGCGCTCGGTCTCGACCCGATTGCGGTTGGCAATCGGCACGCCGACGCGGATATCCGATTGGCCGCTGTAGCGATACAACAAGGTTTGGAAAGACGCCAGCAACAACATGAACAGGGTCACGCCCTGGCTCTGGGCCAACGCCTGCAGCTCATTTGCCAGTGCTGTATCGAACGCCAGGTCCAGACGTGCGCCGCGATGGCTTTGCACCGCCGGGCGCGGATGATCCAGTGGCAATTCCAATACCGGCTGCTCACCGGCCAGGCGCTCGCGCCAATAGGTCAATTGTCGCGCCTGCTCGCCCGCCTCCATCCAGCCACGCTGCCACACCGCATAATCAGCATACTGCACAGGCAGCGCTGGCAACCGAAGCTCCAGGCCCTGGCTGAATGTCCCGTAACTTTGCACCAACTCTTCGACCATCACCTCCATCGACCAGGCGTCGGAAATGATGTGATGCTGCACCAACACCAGCACATGGTCATCCACAGCCAGGCGCAACAACTTAACCCGCAGCAACGGGCCTTTGCACAAGTCAAACGGCCGGGCAATTTCTGCTTCGACCAGGGCCTTTAAGGCTACCGGCTCATCACTGTGCAAGCTCTCGCGGTCGATCAGCAGCGCAGACGGCGGAGCGATCCGCTGTACCGTTCGCTCGCCATCGAGCGCAAACACGGTACGCAGGGACTCATGACGCTCAAGCAAGCCATCAAAGCTGCGCTGCAAAGCCTCGTCATCCAGCGCACCCCGCAAGCGCAGGGCCGCTGGAATGTGGTAGGCCGCACTCTGCGGTTCCAGTTGCCAGAGGAACCACTGCCGCTCCTGGGCATAGGACAGAGCCAGGGGCTGATCACGCCCTAAACGAATAATTGGAGGTGAGTCCAGCGCGCCCGTTGACAGCGCCTGTACAAAACGCCCCAGCACCGGCTGCTCGAACAGCGCTTTCAAAGGCACTTCAATACCCAGCGCCTGGCGTACCCGAGACACCACCCGTGTGGCCAGCAGGGAATGCCCGCCGACTTCAAAAAAGTGGTCTTCCAACCCCACCTGTGCCAACCCCAGAACCTCAGCCCAGATCGCGGCGACCTGACACTCCCGCGCGGTGATCGGTGGCACAAAGCGCTTTTGCAGGGCCGCAGCGTCGGGCTTAGGCAGCGCTTTACGGTCGAGTTTTCCGTTGGGTGTCAAAGGCATCCGCTGCAGAAAGACCAGATAGGCCGGCACCATGTAGTCCGGCAACTGTTCACGCAGAGCGGCTTTGAGCTGTTCGCGAAGGCTGGCCTGCTGCTCCTCCGGCACCGGCTGATGGGCGATCACATAAGCCAGCAATTGGTCATGCTCGGCCACCACCACGGCTTCGCGCACGGCGGGTTGCTCACGCAGGCACGCCTCAATTTCCCCCAGTTCGATACGAAACCCGCGCACCTTGACTTGATGGTCGACGCGGCCGATGTACTCGACCACGCCCTCCTCGCGATAACGCGCCAGGTCGCCCGTGCGATACAACCGTTGGCCGTTGCACGCGAAGGGATCGGGCACAAAGCGCTCGGCGGTCAGCGCCGCCCGCCCGTGATATCCACGGGCCAGGCCAACACCGCCGATCAGCAGTTCGCCGCTGACCCCGACCGGGCATGGCGCGAGCTGGGCATTGAGTATAAACAGTGACGTGTTGGCAATCGGACGACCGACAAAAGGCAGCGGCTCAACCAAGGGGTGGGCCGCCGACCAGATGGTGGTTTCGGTCGGACCATACAGGTTCCACACCGCACCCTGCTGGGCCAGCATGCGCTCAGCCAGATCCGCCGGCAGCGCCTCGCCGCCGCACAGGCACTGGACCCCATGCAACAAGGTACGGCGCTCGCTGTCCAGCAACATGCGCCATGTCGAGGGGGTGGCCTGCACCACATTGATGGAGTGCGCATGCAACAGGCTCAGGATTGCTTCCGGATCCTGGGCCACGTCTTTATCCGCCACAACCACCGTCGCGCCCACCGACAGCGGAACGTAGAGTTCAAGCGCGAAAATGTCGAAAGAGAACGTCGTCAGCGACAGCAGCCGCGCCGTCGCGTCGATGTTTAAGGTCTGCGCCATGCCTTGGGTGAAACTGTCCAGTGCGCCGTGGCGCACCATCACACCCTTGGGCTTGCCGGTAGAACCGGAGGTGTAGATCACATACGCCAAGTGCTCGTCGATCAGCTCGACATCGGGATTATCACTGCTGTAGTGGGCGTCCTCGTGCTCACCCATAAACAGCACCTGCTGATCTGCCGCCAGGGGCAGACGCTCATGCAAGTTACCAGCGGTCAGCAGCACATGTGCACGGCTGTCTTCGAGCATAAACGCCAGTCGATCGGCCGGAAACTGCGGGTCCAACGGTACATAGGCACCTCCCGCCTTGAGCGTCGCCAGCAAGGCCAGCACCATGTCCACCGAACGGTCCAGGGCGACAGCCACCAAGCTGTCCAGGCCGACACCTGCTGCGCGCAAACGATGGGCCAGGCGATTGGCGCGCTGGTTCAGTTCTGCATAGCTCAGCGCCTGACCATTGCATACCAACGCCGTCGCCTGCGGACAGGCAAGCACCTGTGTTTCCAGCAAGCGATGCACGCCCACATTCTGAGGAGGTGCCTGATACGTCTGGTTCCAGTCGCGCATCAACTGCTGCCACTGCGTATCGTCTAGCAACGGCAGCTCACCGACCCGGCGATTGCAGTCCTGAACCACCTGGTGCAACAAACGGTGCCAGTGCGCGAGGAAACGCTCAAGGCCCGGCGCGTCGAACAAGTCGGTGGCATAGGTCAGTGAGGCCTGGATACCGTCAGCCGACTCTTGGGTATCGAGGTTAAGGTCAAACTGAGATGTCTTGCTTTCCCATTCCAATCCCTGCACGTGCAGCCCTGTAACGCTGCCGCCGCCGCCCTGGGTGTCGGTCTGGTGGTTGAACATCACTTGGAACAGTGGGTTGTAGCTCAGGCTACGCTCCGGCTGTAGCGCTTCTACCAATTGTTCGAACGGCAAGTCTTGATGGGCCTGGGCTTCCACCGCGCGCTGGCGGGTCTGTTGCAGCAATTGGCGAAAAGTCATCTGGCCGTCAATGTCGGCCTTGAGGATCTGGGTGTTGACGAAAAAACCGATCAAACGTTCGGTTTCGACCCGGTTACGGTTGGCCACCGGCACGCCGATGCGGATATCACCCTGACCGCTGTAGCGATGCAGCACGGCCTGGAACGACGCCAGCAGCAGCATGAAGATCGTTACGCCCTCGCGCTGTGCCAGGGCCTTGAGGCCCGTCACCAGTGACGCTTCGAGTGCCAGGTCGAGCCGCGCGCCCCGGTAGCTTTGCACTGCGGGCCGTGGCCGGTCCATCGGCATCTCGAGTATCGGTTGCTCGCTGCCGAGCATCCCGGTCCAGTAACCCAGTTGGCGCTCGCGCTCCCCCGCCTCCATCCAACTGCGCTGCCACAGCGCGTAGTCGGCGTATTGGATCGGCAAGTCCGGTAACTGCAAGTCTCGGCCCTGTACATTGGCGGCATACAGTTGCACCAGTTCGTCGACCATTACCTGCATCGACCAGCCATCGGAGACGATGTGATGCTGCACCAGCACCAGCACATGCTCCTGGGGCGCCAGGCGCAGCAACTTGACCCGCAACAACGGGCCTTGCTGCAAATCGAAGGGCTGGGCAATCTCAGCTTCTACCAAGCCTTTGAGGTCAGACTCCCGGGCGTCGACCAACGCAATGTCCACCTGCACCTGTTCGACAATGATTTGCAGGGCACTGTCACCGTCCTCCTGCAAGTGCGTGCGCAGGCTTTCATGGCGCGCCACCAGCGTGTCGAAGCTGCGTTGCAATGCCGGCACATCCAGGTGGCCGCTCAGGCGCAATGCTCTAGGCACTTGATAGGCAGTGCTCTGCGGCTCCAACTGCCACAAAAACCACTGCCGCTCCTGGGCGTAAGAGAGTCGAAGTGGCTCGCCTTCCTGGCGCTTGAAAACCGGGGCGATCTCAAACAGGTTGATACCTTGCTGCTTGAGCATGACCGCCAACGCTTTCTTTTGCTGCGCCGAAAGTGAACCTACCGACTCGATTAATGCTTGCACGCCACGCCCCTCAGGAAATCAATTTATCCAAATCTTCTGCTGATAGACGTTTGAGGGCCTCCAAGGATTTAGCCAATGCGTCCTGCACGGGCGAATTATTTGTTTGCTGGGCCATGACGTAGGCACTGAACTCGGCCAGGCTCGGGGTGGTGAAGATCGACTTGACGTCGAATTCGGCATGCAATTGCTCACGCAGGCGCACCACCACCTGGGTGGCTAACAGGGAGTGTCCGCCCAGTTCAAAGAAGTTATCGTTCATGCCCACACGCTCGACTTCCAGTACTTGGGCCCAGATCGCCGCAATCTGTTGCTCCAGCTCACTGCTCGGCGCCACATACTCACGGGCTTGCACATGGGCATTGGCTTT
>NZ_LYSO01000029.1:0-60392 GCF_001728935.1 Pseudomonas sp. AP42 | reverse complement strand
GGTTAGCGTTGAGCGCTACAGAGTTGTGTAGATACCTATGGTCATCGCAGGCAAGCCACACACAGTTGGATCGCGGAGCATCAATGGGATCAGCTTCTACCATCGCGGGAGCCAGATCAGCACCGCTAGAAGGATGACAGCACTTTAGTCGTATTTTGTTACTAACCCATGTCCTAAAAATTCAGCCCTGTGGCGGCAAAGTGGGACAAAACGCCATCTCGCCATTCAATTTTCATAAAAATGTAACAACCCTGCTTCACAGTTCGGGAGCCCGTCACCACAACGAGTTCCTTTTAATGAAAAGCTTGATGAAGTCCGCAGCACTCGCCATTACGGTATCCCTGTGTGCCTCCTCCGTGACCTTCGCCGCCGAGAACGTACGCCTCACCGGCTCCGGCGCCAGCTTCCCTGCACCGATCTACCTCACCTGGTTCAAGGATTTCAGCAAGAAGACCGCTGGCGTCACCGTGGATTATCAATCCAAGGGCAGCGGCGCAGGTGTGCAGGACTTCCTGAATAAAACCGTCGACTTCGCCGCCAGTGACTCGGCCATGAAAGACGAAGACATCGCCAAGGTCGCCGAAGGCGTGCAACTGCTGCCAATGACCGCCGGTGAAATCGTGCTGGCCTATAACCTGCCGGGCAATCCCAAGGGCCTCAAGCTGCCACGCGATGTTTACTCCAACATCTTCCTGGGCAAGATCACCAAGTGGAACGACCCACAGATCGTTGCTGCCAACCCGGACCTGAAACTCACCGACACGCCGATCACCGTGGTGGTGCGCGCAGATTCCAGCGGCACCACAGCGGTATTTACCAAGCACCTGGCCACCATCAACCCTGAATTCAAAACGGCGCTGGGGGAGGGCAACACCGTCAACTGGCCGGCCAGCGACAAATTCATCAAGTCGCCCAAGAACGATGGTGTGACCGCCACCGTACGCCAGACCCCAGGCGCGATTGGCTACATCGAGTACGGCTTCGCCAAACTGGCCAAGGTTGACTTCGCCCAATTGCAGAACAAGGCCGGCCAGTACGTGGTACCGAACGCCGAAAGCGGCGCCGAGGCCCTGGCCGCCGTGAAAATGCCGGAAAGCCTGGTGGCCTGGTTGCCGGACCCGGACGGTGCCAAGTCTTACCCGATCACCTCGTACACCTGGATGATCTTCCGCAAGGACAACGGCAACCCTGCCAAGGCCAAGGCCATGCGCGAAATGGTTGAGTACAGCCTGACCGAGGGGCAGAAAATCGCCGACTCGATGGGGTACATCCCGCTGCCGCCATCGGTGGTGGAGCAGGTTCGCAAAGCCTCCGCCAACATTCAGTAACACCCGTGAGGCCGCTCTCGGTGTGGGCTGTTTGCCGCGCCGGGGGCGTTTCCCCCCTGTTCCGGAATTAGCCAATGAACAAACCTTTCGTCGTACCGGTTAACCGGGATTCTGCCTGCCAACCTCCCTCGGCCAAAGACTTCCTGGTCGATCGCACCTTCCGTGGGCTCGCGCGAATCGGGGTGGTACTGATTCTGGCGTTGGTCGCAGCCTTGGTCTTCGAGGTGGGACGCAAGGCCTTGCCGGGCATGGAAAAGCACGGCTTCGATGTGCTTTTTGGCAGTGTCTGGGACGTTAACCAAGGCAAGTACGGGATCCTGCCGGCTATTTGGGGCACGCTCTACAGTGCTTTTATCGCGCTGCTGATTGCAGGCTTTTTCGGTGTCAGCATGGCGATTTTCCTCACTCAGGACTTTCTGCCGGCCAAGCTGGCAGCGGTGTTTCGCACCATCGTTGAATTGCTCGCGGCCATCCCCAGCGTGGTGTATGGCCTGTGGGGCATCTACGTGGTGATCCCGGCGATCCGGCCACTGACCACCTGGTTGAACAGCGAACTGGGTTGGATACCGTTTTTCGGCACGTCCTTGAGCGGGCCGGGGTTGCTGCCGGCGGCGCTGGTATTGGCCATCATGATTCTGCCGACGATTGCCGCCGTGTCCCAAGACGCGCTCACCAGCGTGCCGATGAAAACCAAGCAGGCCGCCTATGGCATGGGCACCACCCACTGGGAGGCGATCCTCAAGGTGATGGTGCCGTCTGCCGCCACCGGTATTTTTGGCTCCCTGGTACTCGGCCTCGGCCGTGCGCTGGGCGAAACCATGGCGCTGGCGATGTTGGTGGGCAATGCCAACAACATTTCCCTGTCGCTGTTCGCGCCGGCCAATACGTTGGCAGCCTTGTTGGCGCTGAACTTCCCCGAAGCCGGGCCCAACGAGGTGGAGGTCTTGATGTACGCCGCCCTCGTCTTGATGTTTATTACCCTGCTGGTGAATGTCATCGGTTCCATGATCATGCTCTACGCCCAACGGGGTAATCGATGATGACGAATCTCACATCCCCTATCACCGCTGTACCGAGCTTGCAGCGCAAGTTCGAAGGCCGCGCCTTGCGCAGCCTGGTGTTAACCACATTGGTATGGCTGGGCGCGCTGCTGGCCAGTGTGCCGCTGATTTCAGTGCTCTACATGCTGATCACCCGTGGCGGCGCACGCCTGAGCCTGGAGGTGTTCACCGAACTGCCGCCCACCGGCTTCGAAACGGGCGGCGGTTTCGGCAACGCCATGGCCGGCACCTTTGTGATGGTCGGTATCGCTGCGGCGATTGCGGTGCCGGTCGGCATCATGGCCGCGATCTTCCTGGCCGAACTGGGGCCGGACAGCAAATTGGCCAACGCTGCACGCTTTGCCGCCAAGATGCTCACCGGCTTGCCTTCGATCCTGGCCGGCGTGTTTGCCTACGCCTTGGTGGTGATGACTACCGGCACCTACTCGGCACCGGCGGGCGGCGTGGCCCTGGCGGTACTGATGCTGCCCATCGTGGTGCTGACGGCTGAAGAGTCGATGCGCATGGTGCCCAAGATCATGAAGGACGCCGCCTACGGCATGGGCTGCACCCGCTCACAGGTGATCTGGAAGATCATCTTGCCGACCGGCCTGCCGGCGATCCTCACCGGCGTAATGCTTGCTGTGGCTCGTGCCGCAGGCGAAACCGCGCCGTTGCTGTTTACCGCGCTGTTCAGCAACTACTGGATCTACCACGACGGCGACCTGGCGGTGATGAACCCCACGGCTTCCCTTGCCGTGTTGATCTACAACTTTTCCGGCATGCCCTTCGACAACCAGCTGGAGCTCGCCTGGGCGGCCTCGTTGGTGTTGGTGATGATCGTGCTGGTCGTAAATATTGTGAGCCGTATCTTCGGCAAGCCTAAGTATTAAGAACGGGAGCATCTGAATCTTGAACGTCTCAACTGCGCAAATAGCCGCTCCGTTTGTTACCCAATCGCCTGTGGTCATGGACTGCAAGCTGGACCGGATTTTCTACGGCAATTTCATGGCGGTGCGTGACAGCCATGTGCCTATCGAGAAAAACAAGATCACCGGTTTCATCGGCCCGTCCGGCTGCGGCAAAAGTACGGTACTGCGCAGCCTCAACCGCATGAACGACCTGGTGAAGGGCTTTCGCTTCGAGGGCCACGTGCACTTTCTGGGGCAGGACGTGTACGGCAAGGGCGTAGACCCGGTGGTGGTGCGCCGTTACATCGGGATGGTGTTCCAGCAGCCGAACCCGTTCTCCATGAGCATCTTCGACAACGTCGCCTTCGGCCTGCGCCTGAACCGCTACAAAGGCGACTTGGGCGACCGCGTCAAGCACGCCCTGCAAGGCGCGGCGCTGTGGGATGAGGTCAAGGACAAGCTCAAGGTCAGCGGCCTGTCGCTCTCCGGTGGCCAGCAGCAACGGCTGTGTATTGCCCGCGCTATCGCCACCGAGCCGGAAGTGCTGTTGCTCGATGAGCCGTGCTCGGCACTCGACCCGATTGCGACTCGCCGGGTAGAGGAACTGATGGTGGAGCTGAAGAAGGATTACACCATCGCCCTGGTCACCCACAACATGCAGCAGGCCATCCGCGTAGCAGACACCACGGCGTTTTTCTCGGTGGATATTTCCCAGGGCACGCGCACCGGCTACCTGGTGGAAATGGGCCCGACCGCGCAGATTTTTGGCAGCCCGCGTGAACAGATGACCGAGGATTACATCAGCGGCAAGTTCAGCTGAGTCCCCATGTTCGATAAAAACCGCACGTGCGCCACCGTCAGCCCAGGAATGCCAATGTCTGCAACGCATCGTCTTGATTTGTCAGCGATTGAACGCGCGCTCCGTAAAGTGCAGAGCCGCTTTGCCGAGCTCAGCACGCAATTTACCGAGCCGCGCGACCCCTTGACCGACGAAGTGCTGCTCAACGTGCTTGAAGGCTATGCGCTGGTTGACGACTATGTCGCACGAGGCGTTGACCTGTTTGACCTTCATCATCTGGACCTGATGCTGGAGATCAACGCCACCGTGCTCTGCGGTAGCGACCCGGCGCGCCGCGTGGAATACGCGCAGCACCTGGCCGCCACCGAGGAGCACTTCTTCAACAACGTTGAAGGCGGTATCAAGGACTTGTTCAACTGGTACTGCGCGTATCGCAGTGAATCGGTATGGAAGCGTGCGGCCGGCGTGTATGTGCGCATCCTCAGCAAGCCGCAGTTGTTCATCGAAGGTAACAACCGCAGTGGCTCGCTGATCGTCAGCTATCTGCTGATGCGTGCCGGGTTGCCACCGTTTGTGCTGACGTTGGAAAATGCCGAGGGTTACTTCAATCCTTCTTCGGTGATCCGCAACTCGGCCAAACATGGGGTCAAGGCGTTGTATGAATTGCCCAAGATCAAGAAAAAGTACGCCGCCTTCCTGGAGGAACAGGCCCCGGATCCCAAGGCGTTTTTCTTGAGCGATACACCACAGCCTATCTATCAGGGAGGCCATTAATGCGCTGGTATCCAACACTCGCCAGCCGAGCCGTGCAAGCCGTCCAGCAAGCGGTCCTCACGCGTGTCGCCAAGCGCCCGCGCGTACGCATCTCCTTTGATATTGACGACACGCTGGCTTGCCAACTTGACCACGCTGATGTCGAGAGCAGTTGGCTGCCGGCCTGCGTTCATCGTTGGTGGGGAGAACCGCTGCGTATCGGTACTCGTTCGTTGACGCGGGAGCTGCGGCGCCAGGGTTGCAGTATCTGGGTCTACACCTCATCTGGCAGGGCGCCTTCCTACATCAGGCGTTGGCTGATGCTGTACGGCATCCGTGTAGACGGCGTGGTCAATAGCGAGCGGCATAACCACGCCCTCACGGTGCATGGGCTGTCGAACACCCCCTCGAAATTTCCGCCGGCCTTCGATATTGATTTGCACGTGGACGATTCCGAGGGCGTGCGCCTTGAGGGCAACGACCACGGCTTTCGCGTGGTGGTGGTTGACCCGCAGGATGAGCATTGGGCGCAAAGAGTGCTTGAAGCGGTCGCGGGCGTGCAGGCACAACTGGCCCGTCAGCAATTGCCCAGGTTCAAGCAGCCTGTATGCCAACGTGCTGAGGTTTATTCTTCCTGAGTTCCAGAGAAACCTGAACTGCTTGAGCCCTTATTGCAGTTCACAACTTGCTATAAGGGCTTAATTGTCTTTGACTCATTAGTCACGAACAACACGGAACTTCACTTCTTGTTCGACAAACAGCGCTTATGGCGCTTTTGTCGTCTATATCCCTAAGTACATACCCTTACCTTCCGATAGTCGGTCACTTTAAGGCGGCACTTCTAGGCTAGTGTTGACGAGCTTCCTTAATGGTCAACCTCGATATTAAGCAACGAAGCAGCCTGAACAGAATGCACAACAACAACTTCAATGCATATTGTTTAGCCCGACGCATCAGGTATTACCGTTGACTTTCGGTGTTGATCGCTGGGCTCAAGGAGTACTGACATGGCTATATTCGATTACAAGGGGCAAGACGCCCGCGTCCTGATTTCAGATGCCTGGACCCTCGCCACTTACACCAGTGGTGTTGCCACAGTAGGCGCGCTCTACAACATTCCGGGGCTTGTGCTGGGCGAGGGCAATACCTTCGCGCTGCCCAAGGGCTGGCGTGAGATCGGCGCGAGCGAACTGCAGGTTGATAGCAGTCACACCGACATCACTGGAAGTTTTACCGGCGACGGCGTCTTTGGTTCTCAAGCCAGAGTGTTTGGTCAATACGATGACAGCGGCCAATTAGTCAAAATGGGTTTTTCCATTGCCGGCACCAACTCGCCAATTGATCTGCTGGGTTGGCCGGCGATGATCGATAACTCTTATATCAACGGCTACGACTACCTGCTCAATTCAATCAAGGATTACGCCACCGGCCACAACCTGAGCGGCAAGGATGTATTGGTAACTGGCTACAGCCAGGGTGGCTCGGTTACCAACAGCATGTATATCGGCAAGGACACTTTGGCAGACGGTTTTTTCAAGGATTCGGATTACTTTGGCATGGAGTCGCCCAAATCCAGCAACAGCGACGGAATCTTCAACTTCGGCTTTGAAAACGATGTGGTCCACCGCCTCACGGGCCAAGAGACTGACGTGGGCAGCGCCATCATCGACGCGCTTCAAGGCAGTGACGCCAGTTACACCTCGACCACCGACAACATCGTGCTGTTCGACACGATCTACGCGCTGCCAACCTGGCCCAATGGTCCGTTTTCGATTGCCAACCTGTCAGGGTGGGCCGCGCACCTGGAAGGCATTTTCATCAACCCTATCCAGCGTATCGCCCAATCGACTTTCTACGATTACATCGAACGCGACAGCACCATCGTCATCAGCAACCTCGACGCCATCAGCCGCAGCTTTACCTGGGTCAGCGACAAACAGACCGCCACCTCC
This sequence comes from Pseudomonas sp. AP42, assembly GCF_001728935.1. Taxonomy (NCBI): domain Bacteria; kingdom Pseudomonadati; phylum Pseudomonadota; class Gammaproteobacteria; order Pseudomonadales; family Pseudomonadaceae; genus Pseudomonas; species Pseudomonas sp. AP42. The sequence goes on along the minus strand of NZ_LYSO01000029.1, from coordinate 53,609 downwards.
AACCACTACGGCACACCGGCCTTCCTGCTGGGCACCGACAGTTCGGACAAGCTGCAGGACGGGCGCAGCGATGACTTCCTGGACGGGTTCAAGGGTGACGACAGTTTCCGCGTGAGTACCGGTACCGATATTGTCGCCGGCGGTGAGGGCAACGACAAAGTCTTCCTCAAAGGCACCGCGTCTTCCTACGAAGCGGTGAAGCTCAGCGATGGCACGTTGTTTCTCAACGACAGCAGCGGCCAATACGGCCTGAAGGAATTGCACGGCGTAGAACACGTGGAGTTCGAAACCGGCCTGGCCAACAGCCTCGGCCACGTGCCAGTGTTCGGCGGGCTCTTCGGTGGCATTGGCGAGGTCCTCACGCCGGCCTATACGGTGACCAGTGGCAAACTCGACTTCGAAGGCCTGTTCGGCGCCGATAAGGCGTATGCCAAATCCATCGAAGGCAGCCAATTGGCCGACACCCTCAAAGGCACCGCCGCGCGTGACCTGATATTCGGCCAGAACGGCAATGACCGGCTCGACGGTGGCGCCGGCAATGACCTGCTGCACGGCGGCGAGGGCAACGACACGCTACTGGGCGGCACGGGCAACGACGCGCTGTATGGCGCCAGCGGCAATGACGTCTTGATCGGCGGGCTGGGCAATGACCAACTCAGCGGTGGCGTGGGCAGCGACCTGTTTGTTTTCGATCAACGCGGGTTCGGCCACGACGTGATCAGCGACTTCAACATTCACCAGAACGGGCAGGACCTGCTGGTGTTCGCCAAGTCGCTGTTTGCCAACGCGGATGCTGTGCTCGGAGCCACCACCCAGCATGGCAGTGACAGCGTAATTCTGGCGGGGGACAGCAGTGTCACCCTGGTGGGGTTCAATGCGGCGCAGTTGAGTGCCGAGATGATCAGCGTGGTTTGATGCCGGATCGGTAAAGCCGGTGATAAAACCTCACAGGATCGTTGATGCTGTGGGGTTTTTTCTTGCTTATCGCTTTATAGCAATCTGTCAGAAGGAAAAAGAAAGAGGACAGATTTATTTATAGGTTTGGCGAGTCCTTTTAGATATAACGAATGAGCCTCTGGAAAATAAATCTTTCCCCTTTTTTTTGCGAACACACATCACTCGAACAAGTACAGCTCGTGCGAATCGTAGACGTCAAATCGTCAGCCATCAACAGCAGCGCATTCAGCAGCACGCCAAAAACAGCAATGCCCATGTGCTCTTTAAACTGCTAGCCGATCCGGCGTTGATACAGTGCGGTTGGGGTTGACCTATTTCAAAGCCTCCGTACCAAAAGTGATAGAACCGTTATCAGAGGATTTTCTCTCTTGCTCTGAACGAACAATTCGCATGTTCTTGGGCGCGCTAACTCCTAGAGACACGCTTTCGCCCACGACCTTGATTACTTTTAATTGGATTTCGCCGCCGATGTATAGGCTTTTATTGAGCGTTCTCGTAATGACTAGCAATTGATATCCCTTTTCATTAGGTCCTTTATCCTCTGGATTAATCGCATGAATTTTGCGAAAAATATATAAGATTTATCTGATTGTTCTGCCGATAAATCTTATTGAATGCTTCGCTCCCTCGCCGGGAGAACTACAACGCATGGATAAAAGAGGGGCAAAAGGGGGTGGATTTTAATGGCCGTGGTCAACTAGTCCTAGGCGTAATGTTAAGTTCCTCCTCGGCCCGCGCTGGCGCCAACCCATCTTTGAATTGATGAGGGCTAATCCAGTTGTAGTGAGGGTGACGAAGAACTCTGGCGTGCCGGTCCTACGTCAACACACTTGTCGGGCTTTATGTTAGGCGTCAGATTGTTGGCCGCGAAACTGGTGCCACCAATTGAGATCAATATTAATGTCAAGCTCTTTGCTTACATTTTTTATGGTGTCAATGTCTTTGGGGAGGCTTGGGTCATTATTAATTGATCTTCTCAATGTTCCTAGCATGCACGCAGCGGTGTATAAAATTGCTTTTTCACACGCTATAGCGCGGGTGTAATGTTCTTTTTCAATATCTCGGATTTCGGATTCTTGGGTTATTATTTTTTCTATATTTACTTTTCTGTATATTGTTGACTTGCATTCGTCTTCAATCGAGTGCAGCTTTTTCAGCATGTTTTTTATATGAGCTGCTTGTGATTCCAGATCTAAAAGTCCGCGCTGCTGGGAGCTCGATAACATATCGTATGCGTTATCTATATTTGACTCTATTTTCGGGAAAATAAAATTTGGAGTTATAAATAACGTTCCTACGTATTTTTCAGGAGACCTAATGAAATTTTCTCGGTTTTTGATTGTTTCGGTTATTGAGGGTATGGCTCTGCATAAGATGGTTTCGAATGTTTTGAGTTTTGTTTCCAGTTTTGATTTTTGTTGTCGGGCTGAGAGCTTGCTTTTTAATATTTCAGTAAGCGGTGAAAGTAGAAAGCCAACGGCTGCTGCGAGTAGTATTTTGTAGATGTCGTTCATGTGCAAGTCCATTTGAATTGTGGGTTAGAAGTACAAGAGTATACGGTGAGGTTAGCTAATCGGAGTAGTAATTTTAGAATCCTGATTTTTAACGCTTCCCACAGCGTTGCCGCCCTTTATGCAATCAAGCACTTCTGCTGACTCACCTTGGTATTGTATGTGCGCACAGTACTCGAGGCTTGGATGTGACGCGCCTTGAGCTAACGAGCTGTAGGATGTTTTTTGGGCGGGCGGTCCGCAGGACATCGGGGAAGAAATTGCGGAGCAGAAAAGATAAGGGCCTGCTCAGGTTTCCCTGGCAAGCCCTTGATATCTATGGTGCCCGAACCCGGAATCGAACCGGGACGCCCTTACGAGCGGGGGATTTTAAGTCCCATGCGTCTACCAGTTTCGCCATTCGGGCGGTAGCGCGGTGTAACAGGGTTGGGAATATATAGATCCAGCCGCTTCAGCGCAACCTCCCAGCCGGTTTTCCCGCATAAAGATGCGCAGAAAAAAACGTGGCAGATCAGTGATCTACATGGCCTTTGTGCCAAGTCCTGATGAACGCTCGCAACCCAGGAACAAGCCCCATAAATGACAGTCATAGCGATATGCCATTTCGGCATTTCGCAGGGAGTCGTTTGATGCTCAGTATCCGTAAGCAGGCTTGGATCATGGCCGCAGGTGTAGCGGGGTTGTTGGGCACTGGCGCGTTCAGCTCGGCGCAGGCGGGGAGTGCGGTGCAGTGGGGCGAATTTAGTGCGTCGTCTTCAGACAAGTTGACGGCCGGCTCGATGGACGTGGGCGGTGCCTATGTGTTGAAGCCGTCGGGTGTGTCCGTGGGGGATGTCGAGGCGCTGCAAGCTGGGCAAAAACAGAGTCAAAGCGAACTGCAAAGTTTGAAAAGCAAAGTAGAGGGGCAGGAGCGTGCGTTTGATGAGTTCAAGCGCAAGGACGGTTCGAGTGCCAGTAGCAGTGACAGTCAGCTGTCGAGTCTCAAGCGTACGGTGGATGAGCAGAAGAGCACGATAGAGCGGCAGAAAAGCGAGCTCGACGGTCTCAAGCGCAGCCTGGATGATTTGAAGCGCAGCGTGGAGACCTTGAGCAGCAAGGTGAAGTGACAGCACTGATGCTGTGGGCAATATAGGGCAACTGTGGGAGCTGGCTTGCCTGCGATAGCGATGTGTCAGTCACAGGTATTGAACCTGTTACACCGCCATCGCAGGCAAGCCCCCACATTGACCGTCGGCCTTCAGTCAATCAGTGCCAGCAAGTCGGTGACCCCCACGTCCACACCCGCCTGGCTCAGCAGTGTCGTCACCTGGCCGCGGTGATGAGTCTGGTGGTTGAAAAAGTGCACCAGCAAACCGAAGAAGGGCTTCTCGGCGGCCAGGCCGCGCATGTTGTGATAGCGCAGGCGTTGGTCGAGGTGGGGCTCTTGCAGGCTGTGGGCCCAATCGATGATGAGTTGATCCAGCCAGGCGCGATGGGCCGCTAGTTCGGAAAGGCTGGGGAAGGCTACTTGCTCGAGGTCGCTGGGCGTGGCCACCCCGTTCAGCGGCGCCAAGGCCGCAAAGTTGGCCGGGTGTTCGGCAAAGCGTTTGAGCCAGACGGTGTCACCCAGCATCAGGTGGTTCAAGGTGCCGAAGATCGAACCGAAAAACGCTTGGCGGTCCAGAGTCAACTGCGCTTGTGTCAGGGTGCCGGCGGCGTCGTAGACCTTGCGGTTCATCCATTGGTTGTAGGTGGCCATCAACGCAATATGCTCGATGCGGTTCACCGCTGTTCTCCCTTGTCGGCGTGATGGCACCATCATAAAGCTTGCCCGCCCGACGGTCATGGTGTTCCATCAGGGGAGGACTATGTTTGATCAACGCCACTATTGCGCCCCGGAGGGCGACACCATGAATACCAGCGATCTACTGGAACAACTGTTGCGTGCAGGGCAGCAAGGCGGCGGCGCTTCGGGCGGCGGCCTGGGCGGGTTGCTAGGTGGGTTGTTGAAGGGCGCCGGCACCGGCAGTGCATCTTCGGCTGGCGGCGGTTTGGGTGGTTTACTCGGTGGCCTGGGTGGCTTGTTGGGCGGCGCTCCGGCAGGTGGCACCTCCCAGACGCGTAGCGGCGGTGGGATGAACTACGCGGCGCTGGCGTCCCTGGGCATGGCGGCGTTCCAGGCGTACCAAGCCTGGCAACGCCAACAAGCTTCGGCACCGCAGCAAGCTATCCAGACCGTTGACCAGCTTGAAGGGCCTGAAGCCGAAGCCCATAGCCACGGCGTACTGCGTGCGTTGATCGCGGCGGCCAAGGCCGATGGCGAAATCGATGCACAAGAGCAGCAGATGATTTCCGCCGAGATCGGCCGTCATACCGACGACCCACAATTGCAGCAGTGGCTCGACGCCGAAGTTGCCAAGCCTCTGGATGCCGCCGATTTTGCCGAGTATGCCAATGACCCGGCAATCGCAACGGAGATTTATCTGGCGAGCGTGATGCTGGTCGATGACCAACAGGACGCCGAGCGTAATTACCTCGACGACCTGGCCGGTCAGTTGCAAATCGATCCGCAATTGCAGGTGCATCTGGAGCAGCAGGCCAAAGCCTAGAACCTCAGCGTCGCCCCAGTGGTCAGCCACTGGGCGCGATCGCCAATCAGGCTGCGCCCGACTAGCACGTCCACGTCGACAAATTCGCCGATGTGCAAACGCGGCCCAGCCTGCCAGGCCTGTTCGCCGCCTTCCTGGCCATAGCGCTCGCCAATCAATGTGAGCGCGTCTGCCAACTGATATTCGAACCCCGTGCCCCACGTCAGGCGATGCTGTTGATCACCCTCGTTGTAGGCGTGGCTCCAGCCGGCGTTCAGGTTGAGCCGCAGGGGCGCCAGGGGTTGCCATGTGAGTGGGATGTTCAGGTCTGCGCCATCAAACCCGTGATGGCGATCCAGCGCGACATGCGCCCCGACAGCAACCGCCAGTTCCAAGCCCAAGTCTTGCCGCGACAGCACCTGCACCTTGGCTTGCGGGCTGATCTGCGTCTCGCCTTTGCCTGCATCCGTGGCGCGTGACAACGCGGCGCCCCATTGCACGGCAGGCATGGCGCTGAACGTGCAGGCGGGCGACACGTTGCTGTTGTGGGTACTCCCCGCGTGCCGCTGGGCGCTGTACCAGGCGTCGAGGTTGCATTCCCCCGGCGCGTTGATCGCACCGTCATCAACCACATAAGCGCCGCCTGCGGCTTGCGCTTTTGAAATCAACGCGACGACAAAGACCAGGCCCAGCGTTATGCCGATAAAGATCAAGTTGCGCTGCAATGCACGGCGCTTTGCTGGCGGCAGTAACAGCAGGGTGTGGCGAGCGTGGCGTGCGCGATATTTGGTAAACCCGTCGCGGCGCGCCGGCGTGTATTTTTTGTGCATGATGCACCTCGCTTGAATTCAGCTTTCTACGGTCAGCACCGAAATGCCGCTGGCTTTGGCCTGGCAGACCAGCTCCGAGGTATCGTCACCGCCGGGCAGGGCGATGATCAGGTCGGGGCGGCTGTCGGCCAGCATGAAGTGGTTGCGCTGGCGTTCTGCCTGTTTGCCGTGGCGCTGCCAATTGGGCGGGTAACGCACCACGTCGATACCGATTTCCCGGGCCCATTCCTCGATCTCGCTGCCGAGAAACTGGTTGCCGCCGTGGATCAATACCTGCACCGGGTGCAGGCGGTGGTAAGCGTCCAGCACGTGGCGGGACTTTTTGGTGTCGGCGTAATGACGACCGGCACAGATCAACACGCGCATGAGCAAATCCTTGTATTGCACGCTGGCGACCGGGCGGCCACCAGCGTTTGAACGGCGAGGAAGGTCAGTACCACTGCTTGAAGCGGCGGATGTAGATCGTCTTCATCAGTTGGGCGACGCAGCAGTAAGCCAGCAGGGTGCCTACCAGCCATGGGAAGTACGCCATCGGCAGCGGTTGCAGACCCACCAGGGTGCCCAGCGGCGAGAACGGCACGTAGATGCCCAGGGCAATCACGATGCAGGTCATCATCAACACCGGCCAGGCGGCTGTGCTCTGGAAGAACGGGATCTTGCGGGTGCGCAGCATATGCACCACCAGGGTTTGCGAAAGCAGCCCCTCGATAAACCAGCCGGACTGGAATAGCGTCTGCATTTCCACACTGTTGGCCGAGAACACGTACCACATCAGGGCAAAAGTGGTGATGTCGAAGATTGATGAGGTCGGCCCGATCCAGATCATGAAGCGGCCGATGTTTTTGGCATCCCACTTGCGCGGTTTAGCCAGGTATTCCTTGTCCATCTTGTCCCAAGGCAGGGCCAGTTGGGAGATGTCGTACATCAGGTTCTGCAGCAGCAGGTGGATCGCCAGCATCGGCATGAACGGAATGAACGCACTGGCCACCAGCACCGAGAACACGTTGCCGAAGTTGGAGCTGGCGGTCATGTTCAGGTACTTCATGATATTGCCGAAGGTTTCGCGGCCCTTGAGCACGCCTTCTTCCAGCACCATCAGGCTCTTTTCCAGCAGGATGATGTCGGCCGATTCCTTGGCGATGTCGGTACCGCTGTCCACCGAAATACCCACATCGGCATCCCGCAGCGCCGGCGCATCGTTGATACCGTCACCGAGGAATCCGACGGTGTGGCCGTTGGTTTGCAGGGCCTTGAGCACGCGGGATTTTTGCAGTGGCGTGAGTTTGGCGAACACCGTGCGTTCTTCCACGCGACGCAGCAAGGTGGCGTCGTCCATGGCTTCGATTTCCACGCCCAGCAGCGGCTGGCCGGGCTCCAGGCCAACCTGGCGGCAGATCTTGCTAGTGACCACGGCGTTGTCACCGGTCAACACTTTGATCGCCACGCCAATCTGTTGCAGCGCCGCAATGGCTGGGCCTGCGGTTTCCTTCGGTGGGTCCAGGAAGGTCAGGAAGCCCTGGATCACCAGGTTGCGCTCGTCGCTGGTGGTGTACTGCTGGCGTGCCAGTGCTTTGGGGATATTGCGGGTCGCCACTACGAGGACGCGGAAACCGTCTTCGTTGTAGTCATTGGCGAGTGCCAGCAAGGCGTCACGACGGCGGTCATCCAGGGGCAAGGCTTCGCCGGCCTCCATGACATGTGTGGCAATGCTCAGCATCTCTTCCACCGCGCCCTTGCATACCAGCAACTGGTCACCGGCGGCATCCTTGACCACGATCGACAGGCGACGACGAACAAAGTCGAACGGCAATTCATCGACCTTGCTGTAGGCAAACGGCACTTGGAACTTGGGGTTCTGTTCCGAGAACTGCACCACCGCCTGGTCCATCAGGTTTTTCATGCCGCTCTGGTGAAAGCTGTTGAGCCAGGCCAGGGACAGCACGGCGTCATCGCGCTGGCCGAAGGCATTGACGTGATGCTCGAGGATGATCTTGTCCTGGGTGAGGGTGCCGGTCTTGTCGGTGCACAGCACGTCCATCGAACCGAAGTTCTGGATCGCATTGAGGCGCTTGACCACCACCTTGCGCTTGGCCATGGCCGTAGCGCCCTTGGCCAGGTTGGCGCTGACGATCATCGGCAGCATTTCCGGGGTAAGGCCGACGGCTACTGCCAGGGCAAACAGGAAGGCATCGCCCCAATCGCCCTTGGAGAAGCCATTGAGGAAGAACACGATGGGCACCATCACCAGCATGAAGCGGATCAGCAGCCAGCTGACACTGTTCACGCCCCGGTCGAAGGCGGTTTGCACCCGCGAGCCGACAATCGCCTTGGCCAGGGAACCAAAGTAAGTACGCGGCCCCGTTGCCACCACCACTGCTTTGGCGCGACCGCTGACCACGTTGGTGCCCATGAAGCAAATGTTCGGCAAGTCCAGCAGGTTGCCCTGGTCGGCAGCGAGGGTGGAGGCGGATTTTTGCGTGACATCGCCCAGGGTGTCGTACTTCTCCACCGGCAAGGCTTCGCCGGTCAGCACAGCCTGGCTGATAAACAGGTCGCGGGACTCGATCAGGCGGATATCGGCGGGGATCATGTCGCCGGCAGACAACTGCACGATATCGCCGGCCACCAGGTCACGCATCGGTACTTCACGCAAGGTGGGCTGAGCACCAACCTGCTCGCGGCGCAGCACGGTGGCGGTGGTGCGTACCATAGCCTTGAGGGCCTCTGCGGATTTGGCCGAGCGGTGTTCCTGCCAGAAACGCAGCAGGCTGCTGAGCAACACCATGGTCATGATGATGACGACCTTGGTCGGGTCGGCTTCTTCGCCTTCCTGCATCGGCAGCCAGCAGTCAGTCACAAAGCTGATGCCGCCCAGGGTCAACAGCACGTAGATGAACGGGTTGTTCAGTGCCTGCAGGAACTGGATGATCGCGTGCGGCGGCTTGTCATGGGCGACTTCGTTATAGCCTTCCCGTTGCAGGCGCGCCGAGGCGTCCAACTCGGTCAGGCCGTCCTGGGTGGCCCGTACATTGGCGAGGGTGGCCGCCAGGCCATTGTGGGCTTCGCGGGCGGCACGCATCGACAGTTTGGTGTCGGCGGTGGTGCCATTTTTCTTGTGCAGAGGCGTGTTTTTTACGGCGCTCATTGTCTGTACTCCTGTCGCCAATTCTCGACAAAACATACCCGGTACTTACCTGCAGACAGGCGAGCGAAAGCATGCCGAGCCGCGGACTTCGCGATCGGTTTAAATAAAGTGTTCATGTAACTTATGAAGGGCCCGCTAACAGCGCGTTAGTTAACTAACGTGCAGCGGGCTACTACTGGACCTGTTCATAACGAACTCCAGGGTCATCAATAAGAAAGTTGTTGTTTCCAGCCAGCTCAGGCGGCGCGAGCGCTCAGGTAAAGACCGAACAGCAAGCGCGCTTGCGCCAGGTTGAAAACCTGGGGTCTCTGTGGGTCTAGAGGGTCGGCGTGATCCCAGTGCTGCATCAGGTGGCCGCTTTCAGGGCAGATACGCCAGTGCGCCAGCGGCGGGGCCGGGCGTACTTGAGGGGAGGGTATGGCAAAGGTCGAGCGGGTTGGCGAAAAGCCCACGGGTGCTCGGCACAGCTTGGCGCGCAGGGCTGCGGCCAGGGTGCGTGGATCGGGCAAAACAAGGAGTTGGAAGGTCATAACACACCTCGGGACCGGACGGGCGACCGGTGAGGCAGTTACGGTGGAGCATCAAGCTCTAGCGCAGCTTACCGGACCTGGAACGCGAGTCCTGTCATATTCTGGGTTTGGCGCCCGATGCCCGCAGAGGCGGTGCTCGGACAGCGACTAGATACTGTGTCCATTGGCTTCTTTTGTGAGGTTTAAAAAAGGCCCCAGTTGCGGGCACGGGCAATCTACTCAGGGCGTCAGTGAATGTCAACGTATGATTAATTAAATTATCCGGTGTTCAGAGTTCGTTCAGATAAGAGCCGCGCGTAAGTTGTAGGTTGAATAACTTCATATACCTTGCGCGGCGAGTAGCGCCAGATAGATCAATACTAAACCGCAGGCCGCATAACTCACGCGTTGCCAAGTCGGTGATGCGTTTTTGCGCAGCAGGTTTACCAAGGCGGCAGTGAGAAAACACGAGAGCACCGACGCCAACATGAAGCCGGCAAAAAACATCAGGGTCTGCCCGTGGCTGGGGGTGGTACCGACAATCCCCGACAGGGCGCTGCCCAGGGCGCCCCAGTAGACAATATTTTTCGGGTTTGCCAGGGAAATCGCCGCGCCCACCGCCAACGCATTTTTGCCTGAGCTGGCAGGGGCGTTGTCGGTTGCGGGCAACTGCCAGGCATCAATCAGGCTGCGGATGCCCAACCAGGCCAGGTACAGCGCGCAGATGATTGTGAGTGGTACCCGCACTGCATCATGCTGGATCAGCAGTGCGATACCGGTGAGGCCAATCACGGCCCAGACGGCGTCGCCCACCAGCGAGCCGAATTGCACCAGCAAGGCCGGTGTGAAGCCATGGAGCAAGCCGCGGCGCAGGGTCTCTGCCAGTACGGCGCCGGGGGAAAGGCAAAATACGAAGCCGAATACCAGCGCATAAACAAAGATCGACAGCATGCTCAGCTCCTTTCGAGAAAGTGCCAGAGCATACGTCAGTCCGAGAGGGGGATACCACGTCCTCTGTAGGAACGTTCGCGATGGCGGTATGTCAGCGACTGAATCTTTAACTGAACCACCGCTTTCGCAGGCAAGCCAGCTCCCACATTGGCCATGCATTGCCCACAGAATCAGCGCCCCCTGTAGGAGCGAGCTTGCTCGCGAAAAGCGTCAACGATAACGCGCGTTTCCTGAATGAACGCAGTGCCTATGGGTTTTTCGCGAGCAAGCTCGCTCCTACAAAGGCTGTGGTGTTGAGGCAATGCGGTCGACTTCAGCCTTCAATTCATCCGGCGACAAACTCGCAAAGGGCAGCGCAAAAAATGCCTCGCAGCGTGCAGCGATAATGTCGAGGGTGGCTTTGAATGCCGCTTCTACTTGCGCCTCATCACCCTGTACCACGGAAGGGTCTTCCAAGCCCCAATGCGTCTTCACTGCTGGGCCGAAATACACCGGGCACGCTTCACCGGCCGCTTTATCGCACACGGTGATGACCACATCCGGCGGGCTGTCTTCAAAGGCGTCATTGCCTTTGCTGTACAGGCCGTCAGTGCTGATGCCCGCCGCCTGCAACGTGGTCAGGCTGCGTGGCAGCACCTGCCCCTTGGGGAAGCTGCCAGAGCTGACCGCCTCGAAGCCCGACGGTGCCAAGTGGTTGAACATCGCCTCGGACAAGATGCTGCGGCAACTGTTGGCGGTACACATGAACAGGACTTTCATGGGGCGTTCCTTTAGAGGCTCAGGCGCAAGGCGAGGGCGGCGAGGGTGATCAGCAGCACGGGCAAGGTCAGCACGATCCCGACCTTGAAGTAGTAACCCCAGGTGATGGTGATGCCTTTGCGCGCCAGGATATGCAGCCACAGCAAAGTGGCCAAACTGCCGATGGGGGTGATTTTGGGGCCCAGGTCGCTGCCGATCACATTGGCGTAGATCATCGCGTCCTTGACCACGCCCACGGCATGGCTGGACTCGATGGACAACGCGCCAATCAGCACGGTCGGCAGGTTATTCATGGCCGAGGAGAGCAGCGCCGTCAGCACCCCGGTGCCCATGGCCGCGCCCCATATACCGTAGCTGGCGAAGGTGTCGAGCCAGGTCGCCAGATAGTCAGTCAGGCCGGCGTTGCGCAGGCCATACACCACCAGGTACATGCCCAGGGAAAAAATCACGATCTGCCACGGGGCTTCCTTGAGGACTTTGCGCGTGGAAATCTGATGACCTTTGGCAGCAATCACCAGCAGCAACACCGCACAGGCCGCCGAAATCGCACTGATGGGAATGCCCAGCGGTTCCAGGGCAAAACAGCCAACCAGCAGAATACCCAGCACCCACCAGCCGGCGCGAAAGGTCGCACGGTCATGAATGGCACTGGCGGGGTCATCCAGATCGGCCGGGTCGTAGGTCTGCGGAATATCCCGGCGGAAAAACCACAGCAGCACCGCGAGCGTGGCGGCGACACTGACCAGGTTCACCGGCACCATTACCGCGGCGTATTCATTGAAGCCAATCTTGAAATAGTCCGCCGAGACGATATTCACCAGGTTCGACACCACCAGCGGCAGGCTCGCCGTGTCGGCGATAAACCCCGCACCCATGACAAAGGCCAGGGTTGCCGCCGGAGAGAAGCGCAAGGCCAGCAGCATCGACATCACGATAGGCGTCAGGATCAACGCCGCACCGTCATTGGCAAACAGCGCCGATACCAGCGCACCCAGCAGCACCATATAAGCAAACAACCGCCGCCCGCGTCCACGGCCCCAACGCGCCACATGCAGGGCCGTCCAGGCGAAAAAGCCTGCCTCGTCCAGCAACAAGCTGATGATGATCAGCGCGACAAAGGTACCGGTGGCGTTCCAGATGATGTGCCACACCACCGGGATGTCCGCCAGGCTGATCACTCCGCAGGCCAGCGCCAGGATCGCGCCCAGGGTGGCACTCCAGCCGACGCCCAGGCCCTTGGGTTGCCAGATGACCAGCACGATGGTGACGAGGAAAATCGCAATTGCGACAAGCATGAATAAACGCTCCGATGGCTCAGCAGCAGGTGCTGGCCCGTTGTGGTCGGTCGCCCATTGCATTCAGACGCAGTGCGTCGTCCTGCAACCATGGCTGGTTGGCTTGTAGGGTGGTGTCCAGCACCTGAGTGACCCAGGCGGGCAGTGCCGGATTGATGCGGTAGTAGATCCATTGCCCTTGACGACGGTCCACCAGCAGGCCGCAACTGCGCAATTGCGCGAGATGGCGGGAGATTTTTGGCTGGCTGTCGTCCAAGGCATGGATCAACTCACACACACAAAGTTCGCCCTCGCGCAGGATCAATAAGGTCACCCGTGTACGGGTGGCATCGGCCAGGCACTTGAACAGGATGGGAGGGGAGAAGAGATCTGACACGGTCAAGGACTTTTCAAGCAGAGATATTCGAATATATGTATTTCCATATATGTCGGTCAAATCTTGTTTCAGTTGATATGGATCAAACGCCTGTGAAACCACCACAACTGTTTGAAATTAAAATGAAACACAAATGTCCTAACGTGCCTGCCCATTGCTGATGAAGGAAGACCCCGCGTGACCCGAGCCACCCGCAACCTGCGCAAGACCCTGGATTCCGTCGCGGAAAATAACGAAACCGCGGCGTTCGACCTGATGCGCGCCGTGGAAAAACTCGGCGATGAAGTGCTGCGCCAACGCCTGCTCAATACCATCCACCGGCTGAACCAGGATGCCTACGAGTTGCGCGAGGCCCGGGATTCGGTGGAGCAGGTGTCGGTCAAGCTCGCCTGAGCAAGATCGTTCAAGACACGCCTTCGCTGGTGCTGGCATGCTTGTCGACTGTCTGTCGATGAGCCGTTTCCATGCCCACTGCATTACCTCATTACGCCTTCACCCGCGGCGCCATCGCCGTCATTCCCTTGTCCTTGGCCTGTGCGCCCTGGGGGTTGCTGGCCGGCTCCATGGCCATCGACGCGCAATTTACCCCGCTGCAAGCCCAAGGTTTGTCGGCCATTGTGTTTGCCGGTGCCGCACAATTGGTGGCCATCGGCATGGTCAAGAGCGGTGCCAGCCTGATTTCCATCGTGCTGACCACCTTGCTGCTTACATCCCAGCATCTGCTCTATGGCATGCACATGCGTCCTACACTGTCTTCGCTCAACACCCGCTGGCGCATGAGCCTGGGGTTTTTGTTGACCGATGAGTTCTTCGCCCTGGTCAACCACTACGACCGCGAGACCTTCAATCGCTGGTACGCCTTGGGCGTCGGCCTGACGTTTTACCTGATCTGGAACCTCTTCACCCTCGCCGGCATTGTGCTGGGCAAAAGCATCCCCGGCCTTGATCAATTGGGGCTGGAGTTCTCGATTGCCGCGACCTTTATTGCCTTGATCACCCCCGTGGTGCGCGACGTGCCCACGGTGGTATGCGTTGCCGTGGCACTGCTGAGCTCGGTCTGGTTGAGTTATCTGCACTGGGAATCTGCGGTGGTTGTCTCGGGCGTGCTGGGGATGAGCGCGGGGTTTGCCTGTAAACGGCTGGGAGTGGGGCAACGATGATTTACCTGATGATTGTGGCCATGGGCCTGGTGGTGTTCTTCAACCGTTACCTGTTTATCGAGCCACGCTTGCCGGTACGGCTCAATCGCGGCGCGCGTGAATTCCTGGGCTTCGCCGTGCCGGGCATGCTCACCGCGATCTGCGGGCCGATTATTTTCCTGGCGGACCATCAGCTCAACCTGAGCCCGACCAACCCTTACCTGCTGGCCGGCATCTGCGCCGTGGCGTTGATGTACTGGACGCGCAGCGTGTTGACCACCGTGCTATTGAGCATGGCGCTGTTCTATCTGCTGCGTTGGTGGTTTTGACACCCGGGCAAAAAAAAGCCCGCGGGGTGGCGGGCAGAAGGGAGACTTCTAAAAAATGAGCCTGGCCACTATAGGCGGCGTGTTGGCTCTTCACAGTGAAACAAAGTTCATGGGCGCGTCAGTTGGCCTCGGCACAATGGTAGAGTCACGGTTTTTCCAAGGAAGCAATGCCATGCACAAAGTGGTAATGGGCGCATTGATACTGGCGGCCCTGGCCGGTTGCGCCGGTTCGAAGATGAAAGAGGCGCGCGCAGGCAGCCCTTACAAAACCCTGGCGTCAGATAAAGCCACCCTGGTAGTTGCCCAGTGCATCCAATTCGGCTGGCAGGATGAAAGCGTGTTCGGCGTCGACGCAGGTGGCTTCAAGGAAGCGACCGAGGCGGGTGGTTTTACGGTGTATACCACCGGTGGCGATTACTTTGTCGATGTACTCAGCACCGGCGCGGGTTCTACGGTCAACTACTATGCAGCACAGGACACTATGCCGGCCAAACGTCGCCTGGCAGCACTGGCCACTTGTCTGTAAGTCGGTTGCCTTAGTCATATTCCGAAATGCCTGGCGGGACAGCCGCTGGGCATTGGCCTATGATTCACGTGCTCGTTCGACGTGATGGCTCTTTACCGGTACACGGATGTCGAGGCTTAAACGTCGAACGAGCTCCTCCACCCCAACCTCACCGGGGCATGAAACCCAAGTGCCAGCGTCGCGGAATCAACAGTGTCACCACCCCTAAAGCTCCGGCCAACGCACCACTGACCCACAGTGCACGCAGGCCCATCTGCTGTTCCAGCAGGGCGCCTATCACCGCGCCGATAAACATCCCGGCCCACGGAATCAGTTGCACGCGCCAACCATTGCGGCGCTCGCCCAATAACCAGCGGCCCAGCCCGCGACCAAAACGTGACAGCGCCCCAGTAACGTAGGTCAGTCCCACCGGCAGCCCGTTCACCTCTTCGACGGCCGCGTTGAGCATGCCCATGGCAATAATGGCCGCGAGCAACGCGGGTAAGGTGTCGGTGGCAGGCCACAACGCCGCAGCGCAGAGCAAGGCACCGATGCACAGCAATAAGGGCAGCGCATGGCGCTTGCTGAAACGGCTGACCAATACGCCCAAGGCATTGCCGACCACGAAGGTGGCGACCAACAACACCAGCCGCCCAGTGAGCCCCAGGTCGCCCGCACTGATGGCCACCGCCAGGCGCGTGGTGTTACCACTCATGAACGAGACGAAATCGCCGCTGGCCATGAAACCGATCGCATCGGTCATGCCCGCCAGCACCGACAGGCAGGCCACCAGCATCAAGCCCACCCGCCCGCGCCAGCGCTGTCGATGGGCGAGCGTGGCATTGGTGTAAGGCTTGCGGGACGAAGGCAGCATGGGGCTGGTTTCCTCGGTGAGATTATCCGGCCACTACCGTAGGGCGCTTTGCCTGTCCGCGCAATGACCTCAGACACGCTCCAGTTGCCAGCCGGTGGCGCGCCACGTCAAATGGTGAGTCGGCTCGATCGCCTGCAAGAATGCCTCGTCGTGTGATACGGCCAGCAGCGCGCCGGTAAACCCCTTCAGTGCCTGCTCAAACGCCAGCACCGATTCCAGGTCCAGGTGATTGGTGGGCTCATCCAACAGGAGCAACTGCGCCGGTGTTTCACGCCACAAGGCTACCGCCATCGCGGCTTTCAAACGCTCGCCGCCGCTGAGTTGCCCTACCGGCTGCGTGACCCGCAGCGCGTCCAGCTGCAACAACGCCAGGCGTGTGCGCAGTTCGGCTTCGGCCAATGGCGTATCGAGCAAGTTGAGTTGTTCGACCAGGCTGCGTCGGTCGTCCAGCAGCGCCAGGTGCTGATCGATATAGGCGCTGGGCACCGCGACGCTGCATTTGCCACTGACCGCCCGCCAATGGCCCGCAAGCAGTTTGAGCAAGGTCGATTTGCCGCAACCGTTCGGCCCACGTACGGCAACGCGAGCCGGGCCTGTCAGGTTGAGCGTCAGGTAGCTGGCGGGTGCCAGGGGATCAAGCCAGGGTAATTGCGCCTGTTCCAGCACCAGCACCTGGCGGCCATTCGGGACGGTTGAGCCTGGTAATGCGAGCAGTGTGGGCGTCTCATCCGCCACGCGCTCGTAAGCTTGGCGCACTTGGGCGTCGAGTTGGTTTTTGTGATCGTGATGGGCACTGCGTACCGTGCTGACAATCTCCTTGGCTGCGCTTTTCCAGCGGGCCTTGGTAAAACGGTCGACGTTGGCGGTCTCGGCCTGTTTACGTGCGCGTGCGGCGTGGCGCTGCAGGTCGTCGTGGTCTTTTTTCAGGCGCCGACGTTCGCGGCTGCGGGCCAGACGCGCCTGTTCCCACGCGGCAATCGCGGCCTGCTGGTGAGTATCGCGTTGTTGGCGATAGGCATCGTAGTTGCCGCCATAGGCCTGAATGCCCAGAGGCGACAGCTCGATGATGCGGCCCATGGCGTTGAGCAGTTGCCGATCATGGCTGACCACCACCAGCCCGCCGCGCCAATCGCGCAACACATGCAACAGCCAATCGCGCCCGGCAGCGTCAAGGTGGTTGCTGGGTTCATCCAGAATCAGCAACTGCGGCGCCGCCAACAACGCCCCGATCAGCGCAACCCTGGCGAGTTGGCCGCCGCTGAGTTGATCGGCCGGGGTACTGGCACTGAGGGTTGGCAAACCCGCTGCATCCAGCGCCTGGCGCAGGCGTTCGGCGAGGTCCCAGCGGTCGTCGATCAGCGCCAGGTCACTGACGCGTGCATCGCCCCGGGCCATACGCTCAAGGGCAGCCAAGGCCGCGGCAGTTGCGGTGATATCGGCGATGGTTTGCCCTGCTTGAACCGCGATGGCCTGGGGCACATAGGCAACATGGGCCGGTTTTTTCAACGTGCCGGAGGAGGGCAGCAGCACGCCGGCCATCAACTTCGCCAGGATACTTTTGCCCCGTCCATTGCGCCCGACGATACCGGTAGGCGTTTGATCAATGGACAGGTTAACGTCGGCCAGCAAGGTTTCGCCATTGGCGAACTGGAAAGACAGGTGTTGCAGGGAAACAAGCGCGGGCAGCCGTTTGACGTCAGTCATCAGCACCTCCAAAAAAATGTCGAACAGGCCAACAAGCGCGCCAGGCGGCTCGTTGCAGATACATTTTGGAAGGCTTAGATGTTCACGTCGGCGGTCATCCCGTGAGTCAGAAGGGAGGCAGAGCCTAACCCACCTTAACTTTTCGCGGCAAGTCTTCGGCGAGTTTTTCCAGGAACATCGCCAGCGCGACTTCTTCGGCTTTCAAGCCTTTGCGCACCCGCGGCTTGGGCAGCTTCGACAATTGGCCGAGGCTGAAATGCTCGAGCACCGCCGGATGGATATAGCACTTGCGGCACACCGCCGGCGTGTTGCCCAACTGCCGGGCGACATCCTTGACCATCGCCACCACATGCCGCTTGGCGTCGGATTCAGGCTGCCACGCCAATTCGCGCAACACCGCCAGCGCCATCGCCGTGCCGGCCCAGGTGCGGTAGTCCTTGGCGGTAAAATCTTCGCCGGTCAGACGGTGCAGGTAGTCGTTGACGTCCTGGGAGCTGACGGTATGCCGCTCACCGTCTTCGTCCAGGTACTGGAACAGGTTTTGCCCCGGCAATTCCATGCAGCGCTTGACCACCCGGGCCAGGCGTCGATCCTTGACGCTGACTTGGTGCTCCACGCCACTCTTGCCACGAAACTGAAACTGGATCTCGCTGCCTTTGATGTCCACATGGCGGTTGCGCAGGGTGGTCAGGCCGTAGGATTTGTTTTCGCGCGCATATTGGGTATTACCGACGCGGATCAGCGTGGCGTCCAGCAACATCACGACCGTGGCCAATACCTTTTCGCGGGTAAACCCGGGCTCGGCGATTTGCGCTTCGAGCTGTTTGCGCAACTTGGGCAAGGCGGCGCCAAAGGCCTGCAAGCGCGAATATTTGTCGCTGTCGCGCACTTCGCGCCAGCGTGGGTGGTAACGGTATTGCTTGCGGCCACGGGCGTCCCGGCCGGTGGCTTGCAGGTGGCCGCGAGGGTCGGCACAGATCCACACGTCGGTGTAGGCGGGCGGCACCGCCAAGGCGTTCAGGCGTTTTATTTCGTCCGCGTCGGTAATGCGCTCGCCCTTGGCGTTCAGATACTGGAACTTGCCTCGCACTTTTTTACGGCGGATGCCGGGCTGGGTGTCATCCACATAATGCAGGTCGCGGGGCAGGTCGGCGGGTAACGAAGAGTCAGGCATGGGGCGGGTTCCTTGGCAACAAATCAGGCCGGTATGTCTGATTGACCGCAGCGCCCTGCGGTCGTGCCAAATGCTTAAGCCAGTACCGCCACCGCCTTGATTTGCGCCCACAGCGTCTGGCCCGGATGCAGTTGCAACTGGTCGTGTGAGAAGCGCGTGATGCGTGCCAGCAAGGGCGTGCCGCCGGCGTCGAGGCGCACCAGCACGTGGGCGCTGTTGTCCGCGCCAATAGTCTGGGTGACGGTCACCGGCAAGCGGTTGAGGATGCTGCTGTGTTCTTCGGCCTGCAGGCTCAGGCTCACATCCCGCGCCTGGACCTTGACCCGCAGCGGTTTGCCCACCGCCAGCGGGGCATGGGCCACGCGCATCTGCAACGGGCAATCGGGCAGTTCCAGGGTGAGCAACTGATAGTGCGCATCGTAGGCAACGACGCTGCCTGCGATCACCACGCCGGCATCGTCGCCCAGCGCCAGGGGCAGGTCGAGACGCGCCAGAGTTTCGCCGATAGGGCCGCTGGCCAGGGCCTTGCCGTCGCTGAGCAAGACGATATGGTCAGCCAGGCGCGCCACTTCGTCCTGGGCGTGGCTTACGTAGAGCACCGGGATATCCAGCTCGTCGTGCAGGCGTTCCAGGTAAGGCAATATCTCGCTTTTGCGCTGGCTGTCCAGGGCCGCCAGCGGTTCATCCATCAATAACAGCCTGGGGCTGGTAAGCAAGGCGCGGGCGATGCCGATGCGCTGGCGCTCGCCGCCGGACAAGTGTTGCGGATGACGCTCAAGCAAGTGTCCGATGCCCAACAGTTCGGTGGCCTGGGCCATGTCCACGCGCCGTTGCAGACGAGGGATACGTTTGAGGCCGAACTCCAGATTGGCGCGCACCGACAGGTGAGGAAACAAACTCGCCTCCTGAAACACATAGCCCAGGGCGCGTTTATGCGGCGGCACAAACAGCCCTTTGCGGCTGTCTTGCCACACCTCGTCGTTGATTTGCACAAAACCGTGTTCGGCGCGTTCCAATCCGGCGATGCAGCGCAGGCACGTGGTCTTGCCGGAGCCAGAATGCCCGTACAGCGCGCTCACGCCACGGCCGGGCAATTGCAGGTCCACATCCAGCGTGAAGGCGGAGTACTTCAGGTGCAGGCGTATATCCATCATTGCGATCAGCTCCAGCCCATTTTGGTTTTACGGCTGGAGTAGAGCGCCAGCAACACGAGAAACGCGAACACCACCATGGCGCCGGCCAGCCAATGGGCCTGGGCATATTCCATGGCTTCGACGTGGTCGTAGATCTGCACCGAGACGACACGGGTCTTGTCCGGGATATTGCCGCCGATCATCAGTACCACGCCGAACTCACCGACGGTATGGGCAAAGCCCAGGATCGAGGCGGTGATAAACCCAGGGCGTGCCAGCGGCAGGATCACCGTGAAAAACGTGTCCCACGGGTTGGCGCGCAAGGTCGCGGCCACTTCCAGCGGGCGCGTGCCGATGGCCGAAAACGCATTCTGCAACGGCTGCACCACGAAGGGCATGGAGTAGATCACCGAGCCAATCACCAGCCCGGCGAAACTGAAGGTGAGGGTGCCCAGGCCCAGCCACTGGGTGAACTGGCCGACGTAGCCGTTGGGCCCCATGGCCAACAGCAAGTAAAAGCCGATGACCGTTGGCGGCAACACCAACGGCAGCGCGACCACTGCGCCGATGGGGCCGCGCCACTTGGAGTGGGTGCGCGACAGCCACAGGGCAATCGGTGTGCCGATGATCAACAGGATCAGGGTGGTCAGTGCGGCCAGCTTGATGGTCAACCAGATCGCAGAAAAATCAGCACTCGACAGGGGCATTTACAGCTCGTAACCGTAGGATTTGATAACGGCAGCCGCTTTCGGGCCTTTGAGGTAGTCCACCAGGGCCTTGGCGGCGGCGCTGTCCTTGCCCTTGTTGAGGATCACGGCGTCCTGTTTGATCGGGTCATGCATGGCGGCCGGGACAATCCACGCCGAACCGCTGGTGACTTTGCCGTCCTTGTAGATCTGCGAGAGGGCGACAAAGCCTAGCTCGGCGTTGCCGGTGGAAACAAACTGATAAGCCTGGGTGATGTTCTGGCCCTCGACGAGCTTGTCCCTGACCTTGTCAGTCAAGCCTTCTCTGGCCAGCACTTGGGTGGCGGCTAAGCCGTAGGGTGCAGCCTTGGGGTTGGCGATGGACAAATGCTTGAACTCATTTTTCTTCAGCACCTCGCCCTTGGCATCCACATAGCCGTCTTTGGCCGACCACAGCGCCAAGGTGCCGACCGCGTAGGTAAAGCGTGAACCCTTGACGGTAGCGCCTTCGCTTTCGAGTTTTTGCGGGGTGGTGTCATCGGCGCTGAGGAACACCTCAAATGGCGCACCGTTCTTGATCTGGGTGTAGAACTGCCCGGTAGCACCGTAGGCCGCGACCAGTTTATGGCCGGTGTCTTTCTCGAAGTCGGCGGCAATCGCCTGGATCGGGGCGGTGAAGTTGGCGGCCACGGCCACCTGCACTTCATCGGCATGGGCCGTACCCAAGGCAAAGGCGGCAAGCAGGGGGGCCAGGCGCGAAACGCGGGTCATCATGAAGCAACTCCTTAAAGGTGTACGGCAGGGTGTAGGAAAGAGGGCTTACCGCTATGTATGGGAATATATAGCGGTTGGCCATTGCCGGTACAGTGCCAAGTTGCTGCTCAGATCAGCCGCGGGTGAGTTTGCTCAAGCTGTGCTCGGCTAATTGGCGTGTCAGGTCATAGGTGGACAGGTCTTTGCCCAGCCTCAGGGCCTGGCCTGCCCACAGGTTGCTGAAACCGGCTTCATCCTTGGCCTTGAGCGGCATTAACGCGCCACCGGCTTTAGGAAACGCCGGCGCCACCGGGTTGATGGCGCCGAGTTCACGCATCACGCGGTTGACGATGCCCCGCGCCGGGCGGCCGGTAAACAGGTTGGTCAGCGCGGTTTCGCTGGCCTGGGCATGGCGAAGCGCGTGGTGATGGGAGGCGCTTACAGTGGCTTCGGGCGTGAACAGGTAGGCCGTGCCGATCTGCACGGCCGAAGCGCCGAGGGCAAGGGCCGCAACGATGCCACGCGCATCGCCGATTCCGCCGGCGGCAATCACCGGCACGCTGACCGCGTCGACAATCTGTGGCAACAGCGCCATCAAGCCGATCTGGCTGTTGAGGTCATCGCTGAGAAACAGACCACGATGCCCACCGGCTTCAAGGCCCATGGCGATAATCGCGTCGCAGCCGTGCTGTTCCAGCCACACGGCTTCTTCGACGGTGGTGGCCGATGACAGCACCTTGGCACCGGTGGCTTTTACTCGGTCGAGTAAGGACTTCTCTGGTAGGCCAAAGTGAAAACTCACCACTTCTGGCCGAAATTCTTCCACCACCTGGCAGGCTGCGTCGTTGAACGGCGCGCGGTTGGACAACGGGGTTGGCGCATCGAAGTCGACGCCCAGTTCATGGTAGTAAGGTTGCAGCAAGGCCTTCCAAGCCTGGTCCCGCGCTTCATCGCCATCGGGCGGTTGATGGCAGAAGAAGTTGACGTTGAGCGGCGCGTTGCTGGCCTGGCGAATGAGGGCCAAGGCGTCGCGCAGTTGCTCCAGGCTCAAGGCTGCGGCGGGCATGGAGCCCAGGGCGCCGGCTTGCTGGGCGGCGATGACCATGGCGGTGGTCGTCGCGCCAGCCATCGGCGCCTGGATGATCGGCACCTCAATGCCCAACAGGTCAAGAATGCGGGTGTCTGGCCAGGTGCTCATCGGGTGCGTCTCCAGCGTTAGTCGGGCTTTTCGCTGTTTTAGCAGGGCAATCGGCACCCGGCCAGTCTGTTTTATTCACTGGACGACAGCGGCATTTTGTGGGGCTGGGTTTCGCGCTCAAGCAACTGACGCTTACGTTCCACGCCCCAGCGGTAGCCCGACAGCTCACCATTACTGCGCACCACGCGATGACAGGGAATCGCCACCGCCAGGTGGTTGGCACCACAAGCCTGGGCCACCGCGCGAAAGGAGGTGGGCGCGCCGATACGCTCGGCAATCTGCGCATAACTGGCAGTGCTGCCCGCAGGGATTTCTCGCAACGCCTGCCACACCCGTTCCTGAAAGGCCGTGCCGCGCAGGTCCAGGGGCAAATCCAGGCCCAGGGCAGGGGCCTCGACAAAGCCGACGACGTGGGCGACCAGTTGTTCGAAAACCTGATCCGCGCCGATCAACTCAGCCTTGGGAAACTGGTCTTGCAGGTCGCGCACCAGTTTGCCCGGATCATCGCCCAATAAAATCGCACACACGCCACGTTGGCTTTGCGCCACCAGAATCGCCCCCAGCGAGCACTGCCCAACGGCAAAGCGGATGGTGTTATTGGCGCCGCCGCCTTTGTAGTCTCGCGGTTTCATGCCGAGCACTTGGTCGGCGGCTTCGTAAAAACGGCTATTGGAATTAAAGCCCGCGTCGTACAGGGTGTCTGTCACCGAATGCTGGCCCTTGAGGCCGTCGCGCACTCTGCGCGAACGCAGGGCGCTGGCGTAACCCTTGGGGGTCAACCCGGTGTTGGCTTTGAACACGCGGTGGAAGTGAAACGGACTCAACCCGGCGCATCGGGCAAGCATGTCCAGGCTAGGCGGGGTTTCGGCCTGTTCGATTTGCCGGCAGGCCTCGGCCACTAGCTGTCCATGGTGTGCGGCCAATTGGGTCTGGTCGCCGGCAGCGCGTTTGCTCGGGCGATAACCGGCAGCCTCGGCCTGCGCCGGCGTGTCGAAGAACTCGACATTTTCCGGGCGCGGCAAACGCGAAGCGCTGCTGGGGCGGCAATAAATACCAGTGGTTTTCACGCCGTAGACAAATAGCGCGTCAGCCTTGGCATCACGGGCAATAATGGCAGCCCAGCGCGGATCGTGTTCGTTATTCATGGCCTGCACTCTTGACGGTTCAGGAGCAGATTAAGCCTGCTGCGCGCAATCGACACTCCGAAGCTTGCGGTCAAATTAGCCAGCGGTGCGAAAGGTCAGGTTGATGCGCTGCGGGCCCATGATCGGATGCACGCCGTCCTTGATCGGCATCACGCCATGAAAGCGCAGGCGATCAACGCCGCCCCACACCACTACATCACCATGGAACAACGAGACCTTCTGGGTTTTGTCACTGCGCGCATGGCCACCGAACAGGAAAATCGCTGGCAGCCCCAGGGACACCGAGACCACGGGCGCGCTGTAGCTGCGCTCGTTCTTGTCCTGGTGCAGGGACATTTTCGCCCCCGGTACGTAACGGTTGATCAGGCAGGCATCGGGTTGAAAACCGCTGAAACCGGCCTCGGTAGCCGCTGCCACCGCCAGTTGGCGCAATGTGTCGGGCATGACGGGCCAGGGTTGCTGGCTGCGTGGGTCGAGTGGGCTGTAGCGATAGCCACGGGCGTCGGTGGTCCAGCCCAGCTCACCGCAACTGCTCAGCGCCGCCGACATGGTAAAACCGCCGGGGGTGACCATCTGCCGAAACGGTGATTGAGCCAGGACACGCCGCAGTTCAGGCAATAACCGCTCGATCCAGGGCAGGGCATAGCCCTTCAGTACGTAGGATTCTTCGCCAATTTGCTCGCGCCCGGCAGGCTGTTGCAGGGCATCATCGGCAAACAAATCGGCGGTAGGGCCCGGCATGGCTTACAGCGCCTTGCTCACATTGATTTCGGTGATTTCGTCGCTGGCATCATGAATTTTCGCCAAGGCTTGCTTGGCTTCTTCGACGCTGTTGCTGTGCAGCTGGGCAAATTCAAAGCGGCGTTCGCCGTTGAGCTTGTACTTGATGACGTATTTGGTTGTGGTGGTCACAGCTTTTTTCCTGTCAGGTGTTCGGGTCAGCTCAGCTTGCTGCTGGTGCGACGAACGATGCGGATCTTGTGGGACAACGCAGGCTTGCGGGTCACGCTGATGGCGCGACGGGTCACCACATCCAGGGTGATGTTCCAGAAGCCGGTGCTCGGTGCGGTGATCTTGGCCGGGAATTTATCAAATGCGCCGCCGTGGTAGGTATGGCGGCCGCCATTTTTGAAGCTGCGAAAGTTCGCATCACTCATCAGGCGAATATTGCAGGTCTGCGAGCATTCGATGACGACAATGTCTCCCTCGTTGAGGTGCTCACGCTGGTGGATGAATTTCATGGGGTGTCTCCAGAAGGGCTTTTTCTGAAAAATCAGAACGATACGTAGGTTAAGATGGAGTTTATCAGCCCCAGCGCGTTTATTATCGGGCCGTCGTCGACGACTTCGACAATTTAAAACAGTTATTTACCGAGTTATCACAGATAAATCCTACGTTGGTGGGAGAAAATTACCATCCCCGCTGTCGTAGGGTCTTTATCGGAGGTTTTTGTATGAAGTGGAGTGTGTTGGTGCTGGCCTTGGCAATAGGTGGGTGTGCTTCGGTTGCAGATATCAAGCAGACCCCGCCAACATTGGTGGTCATCTCAGGGAAGAAGCCGCAGGAATATGCGGCGTGTGTGGTGCGCAAATTGGAGGCGACCCGTCGGCCGCCGCAGATCGAGCCCCATAAAGATGGCATTCAGGTGATCGTGCCGCAGAAATTCTCGGCAGACCCTTCGGCAATTTTTGAAATCGAAGACCGCTCCAGCGGTAGCAGCATCAAGCTTTATGAAAGCATGTCCAATGTGCCCATCCGCCCGGGCGACGTGAAGAAGGCAGGGGAAGAGTGCATTTCCGGTTGAGCCACAGGCCCACCCCTCAAACCCGATAAAAAAAGCCATCACCCTGCAGGGACGGCCTGCATCCGTTAAACTGTCGGGCATTCACTACAAAGATGCCGCTCAAACCCTGGGTTTGAGCGGCATTTGTTTTTCTGGAAAGCCCGTTATGAAACGAGAACACGTCAAAGCCCGCCATGCCGAAGGGCAGATTTCGGCCACCCATGTCATCCAGAACCCCGCCGATTTGGGCGAGTGGATCGTATTTTTCAAGAAGAGCGGCGGGCGCAGCTACTTCTTGGTGGACGAGCAGGATGAGGTCGAATCGTTCGCGCGCCTGGATGACCTGATCGAACTCCTGCGTGGACTGGGGATCAAGTTCGCTGAAGTGCACCTGTAGCAGCGTTACTTGCAGACCACCACCACGCTGCGGCCTTTGAAGTTGCCCACGTCCTGGCCCAGGGTCTTGTCGCTTTCCTTGAGCGCCGGCGTACCGTTGGTGCCGACGATGCGGTAACCGGTGCCCGCGCAGGATGCGTCCGCTTTCTCGTAGCAACTGGCCCATGAATTGGCCTCGCCCGAGCAATCGATGGTCAAGCCTTGTTCGCCATTTTTAAGCAAGGTGTCCGAAGCGGTGGTGCAGCCGGCGAGTGCCAGTACCGCGGTCAGTGCCAGGATTTTGTTCATAAGGGATCTTCGTCGAGAGGGAATAGAGGGCGCTGACACTGTCGTGGGGCGTTGGCGGCGATTATAGCGAACTGCCATCGGGTGTGCAGTGGCAGGTTACCCGTGCTGCGCTTGCACACCCTGTAAGTCAGTGGGTGACAGTCATGGCACGCCCATTACCAGCACGCCACTTCCACTGATTGCCCCGGCAGCAGGGAAGTCACCTGCTCGTCGTACGAGCGAAAAGGTCACATCATCGCCTCCCATGCTGTTGGTGATGCGGGTGCGGAATGAACCGTTGACCCTCACCGCTGAGCCCGCACGCACGAGGGCGGTGCCCACGTTCGGGTTGCTCATCACCAATAGCCTGTCGTCGAACGACGTCGAAATGCCTTTGTAGGTGATGGTGATGTCGGTGTTGATCCCACCATTGGGGCATGAATAGGTGAGCCTGCGGTTGGCACGAACCGAGGTGGTAAGGGGATCGGTGCCGATCGCCCGCTGTTGCACATTGCCGAAGTTGATCTCGATGGGGTTGTTATTGTTGATGGTGCAGGTTGACGGCGAGATGCCGAAGTTGTTGGCGGCTTTGTACGTGAGGACGAGCCGCGTGCTTCCAAAGCTGTAATTATTCGTCTGGTGCAGATTCAGCGCGCCCAGAATGTCACCTATTACCACGCTGATCGGGTTGCTGGGGTCGTTGCGCAGCAGGATATAGGGGGTTACAAAGATGGGATACGCCACAAAGTTGTTAGGCATGGTCGCGATCCGGATGTTAAACGGCACTGGAGTGTTATAAAACGCGCCGTTTATGCGTAGGCCGGTACCTTGATTGTTGAATTTCGGCCCGGGCACCCAGGGGGCGCCGGCTTGCGCCGATGTTCCCCAAAAATCTATACGCGTAGGGTGGGCAGGTGAGGGCGTAAATCGGCATTCCAGCCACGCGCCTTCGAGAAGGATACGGGTGTTGTCCGAGCCGACACTCACGTTGACGGGGACCTCCAGGTTCAGGATCCCGCCGTCGCCAACATATTGCCAATTTCCGCCATTAACGCGGCAATCCGCTGCTCGCGCGGTGGTCGTCACACCCAGCAGGACGAGAAGCACTATTGCTCCATAGAGTCGTTTCATTTTGATCTCTCATTGCGCCTCTGTCCGAACGTCACTGTGAGTGATCATCCGGAAGATAATTAAGGTTTGCCCAGGCCGTTTTCAGGCCAGCAACGGCTACGGATAGTCCAACGTAAAAGTCGAGGTCACCCTGTACGCGCCTTGGCCGATGGTCTGATCGCTGATGGCTTGCGGCTCGCCCTGCACAAAGGCTTTAAGCGCGATCACATTGCTGCCATCTATCAGTACCTGCGCATCGCTGGGCGAATTCAGCGGCAGTGGCTTGTTGCTCGGCGTCTCTATGCCCACCCCGATGCCTGAGGCGCCACTGCCGCCATCCAGCGCGAGCATGCCGGGCAACGCGGTGTTTTCCCTGCCGCCAAAGGTGATGCTGACCGTGGCGCCAATGGTGGTGTCGCAGTTCTCCAGGTGCAGCCTGAAGTCCTTGCCCTGTGAACGGGTGTTGATATACAGGTGCTTGCTGGTAACGTCCCAGAGTTCCAGGGTGACGGCCTCGTCGCCCGGTCGCAGGGTGCAGGCCTCCTGGACCAGGTTGCCCTTGAAACTCAGGTTGTCCGCTGCTTGGGCGTCGGCGGCCAGGCTCAAGGCCAATACCAGCGCTGCACGGTGTAAATGTCCCATTGATTCGACTCCTACTGGTATTCGGCCAACAGCGTGGCCACCGCGCTAAACCTTGCGGGCGCCAGGGTTGCGCCGGGCTGTTTGACCGGCACCACCTCCAATACGGGCGGTGATGACAGGCTGATATCCAGTGGCGTATTGAGTGAAAAAGGCAGGTTGTTCTGGAAAACCCGAATACCCAGCGCCGGTACGCTTGTCTGTACCGCCGCACCGTCAAAGGTGGTTGCCGTGCCGTTGACACTCAACTTCAGCGCCCATGGAAGCGTGTCGGTGCCGCAGCTGATGGTGTAGCCCACGCCTTTTCGGTACTGCATACCGTCGACGCGCTTGATCCCGACATCGCCAAAATCCACCTCGATGGTGTTGCCCGCATCGATCGTGCACGGGGGAGGCTCGTTGAGCGTGCCGCTAAACGTCAGGTTGGCCGATGCAACGCTGCACAGGCCGAGGGAGCACAAGGCGAGCAACGCTCGCTGCGGCCAACAGATCATTGGTCATTCCTCTTCATTGATAATCGACCACGAGGGTGGCGGCCGCATCGAATGCGCCTCCGGTCAGCGTGCTGCCCGGGCGTTTGACGGGTACCGCCTGCACCACCGGCACGTTGGGATAGGTGAAGTTCACCGCCGTGTTCAGCGGCCAATCGGCGCCATTGATGAACAGCTTTACCCCAAGATCCGGCTTGCGGGTGACCAGCACGCGGCTGTCAAATGCAGCACCGGTGCCCCTGAGTTCCAGGGTCAGCGCGTTGCTGAAAGGGGAGCTGCAGGTGACGGTGTACGGCACGCCACGGCGATAATTGACCCCGTCGACTCGCGAGGTCAGCAGGTCATTGCCAAAAGGCACGTCGAGCGTACTGCCGCTGTTGATGACACACGGCGGCGGCGCAATGATCACCGCGCGGATGGTCAGGTTGGTCTCGGCCTGCGCACCCAGGCTGAACGCCCAGAGCAAACCGCTGCCCATTAACACGGCCCAGGGGCCGTATGACTTAGCCATTGTTCTGCCCTTACTCATAATTGAGCCTGAAATCCACCACGGCCCGGAATGCCCCGCTGGTCAATGGCGCAGCGGTGCGCGTAGGCCGAACGTTCCAGGTCTTGGTGTTACCGCCCAGGGGCAAGAACAGCGGTTCGCCACGTTGGCCCAGTTGTACGTCCCGCCCCAGGGCGTCGGTCAGTTGCAGCCCCAGGCCGGTGATGCCTTGCACTTTGACCAGGCGCGAATCGTCGTCATCGGCAGGCGCGATAAAGGCCACCGACAGCACCGGTTGAAAGGCGCTCCAGGTCAGGTTGCCGGTGCGTTCACTGCGGATACTGCCGGCGGTGCGGTTGCACTCGGTAAAGCGCAACTGGAAGGCCACCTGGTTGGCCTGATCACCAGGCCGACGTAACTGGCTGGTGGAGACGTCGCCCAGTTCAATGGTCTGATGCAGCGAGGTCATTTCCAGGCTGCACGGGGTTTCGTGCATGGAGCCGGAAATATTCAGCACGCCATTCATGCCCTCGATATCCTCGGCCTGCGCGCTCCCTCCAAAGGCCAGTAACAGGCCGCCCAATGCCGTTATGTAATGAGACTTCATGGCTGACTCCAGCGACAGGCTTACTGTTTGGGCAGTGCTGCTTGCAGGTTGACCTTGCACGTCTCGCCGCTGCAGGTGAAGGCCAACAGCGGACGGCCGCCGTAATCATTGACGTAGGCCAAGTGAGGGGTAGGGCCCAGGGCCTTGGCGGTCGGGCCGAGGATCAGCGTGCCTTTGGGCGGCACCATCACCGGCTCGAAACCGGCCACGGTCTTGCCCTCTTTGGTGCTGCGCGCATCCACCAGGGTCACGTAGTAGGGCGTCGGGTTATTCACCCGGTAATGCTCGCCTTGCCGGGTCAGGGTCAGCTTTTCCTGCCAGGGGTTGGACAGGTCTTGCTGGCTGGGCGTAATGGCTTGAGGCCGGTAGAACAGTTTGATCCGGGTCTGCAGCGCGATTTGCAGGGTGTTGGCCTTATCGGTGCGTGGCGGAATTTCCCGCAGGTTGAAGTAGTAGACCGTCTCTCGATCCTGGGGCAACGACTTGGCCGCCGGCAGCGCCTGGACTTTTACCTGGCTCTGTTTGCCCGGTTCCAGGCGCTGCACCGGGGGCAGCACGATCAAGGGCGTGGTGAGTTTCTGGCCCTCTTCATTCTCGATCCAGCCCTGGGCCAGGTACGGCAATTGGGTGTTGTTATTGGTGATGTTCACGCTGGCGGCGTCCTTGCTGCCGTCGAAAATCACGCGGGTACGGTCCAGGCCAATTGCAGCGTGGCCGCTGTGGCTCACGGCGAGCGTCAGCAGGGTGAGGGTCGAGAGGGTGATGCGTTTGTACAGGGTCATGAGGATGTGGTCTCCGTGACGGGGTGCTTGCCGGTCAGTTCTGCCGGCGCGGACAAGGGTTGATCGGTGGCTGCGACTCGGCAGTCCAGTTGCAGGGCGTTGCTCAGGCCGTCAGCGGGCAAGACGTCGGGAAGGGTGAGGGTGCAGCGCTCATTCCCGCCCCAACTGACGACCATCTGTTCACCGGCTTGAATGCCGCTGAGGTAGACATTGCCGCCGTCATTCACGATGCCGGTGTCCTGCTGCTTGGCGTTCTGGACCGTCGCACCGAAGGGCGGCGAGCTGCCATCGGGCAGGCGCAGCACCGCCATGGCTTTTTCACCGACAATCACGTCCAGGGCGCGATAACCGATGGCGCCTTCGGTGAGGGTCAGTTGGGTGACAGATTGAGTGGCTTCGAC
Organism: Pseudomonas sp. AP42; assembly: GCF_001728935.1. Lineage (NCBI taxonomy): Bacteria > Pseudomonadati > Pseudomonadota > Gammaproteobacteria > Pseudomonadales > Pseudomonadaceae > Pseudomonas > Pseudomonas sp. AP42. The sequence continues at coordinate 23,106 of NZ_LYSO01000029.1, read as the reverse complement.
ATTGCTCGGCAGGCTCTCCAGATCGACGCTGGCTGCCGTACGCTGGTAGCTGCTCAGGTCGGCGATCACCGCTTTACCGAAGGCGTTGCTGCGGGTCGGCGAGCCGTAACCCCGCACCGGCACGTCAGGCACGCCGCTGGTATCCACCATCAAACGGGTGCCGCCCATGCTGTTGGTGCGATGCAGGGCTGCGCCGTGAGAGGTGAGCGTGCCACCGCCGCGGGCTGACAGGCTGAGGCTGGTGCGGCTGTCTTGTTGCCGGCTGGCGGCGAGTGTCAGGTCCGCTTGATCACCCATGTGGCTCAGATAGCCACTGGCCGAATTATCGCTGGCGGTCAATTGGTAGCTGTTGCGCTCATCAAGGCGGTCGCTGTAACGCGTTGAAAAGCCGTTCTTGCCAGCGGCCCGGCTGGCGTCCAGCGATAGCGTGCCGCTGCGTCCCAACGGCAGGCTGACCGTCAGCGCCATGCCGTTATCCTTGTAGTTGTAATCCAACGTGCGATAAACGTTGAGCGACAAACTCATGTTTTTGACGGTGCCCACATTGAAGTAGCGGGACACCGACAAGTTCCAGCGCTGGGTAGCCGGTCGCGACCAGTAAGTTTGTTTGTTATAACTGGCGTAGACCGTGGCGCCCAAGTCGCGAAATTGTTTGTTAACGGTCGCTGTATACAGCGCTTTGCTGCCACCAATAGGTTTGAATTCACCGGCATATTGACCGAATTCGTCGTATTGTCCGCGGCCCGCCAGTTCCCCGTTCCTGCCGTAATGACGAGCGTCTAAATATTCACTCATGCTCAAGAAGTTCTTATCGGAGAACCGATAACCGGCGAAGGTGACCTGGCTGTCGTATTGTTCAAAGTTCTTCGAATATTGCAGGCGGTAGGATTTACCCGAGAGCGTTTGATTCCACACCTCAGCCCGGGACTGGGTGACATCCAGGGATAACGCGCCCAATGCCAACAGGTCGCGGCCAGCGCCGATAGTGGCGGCCCGGTAGTTGTTGTCGGTGATGGCGCCGCCGAACAACGACCAGCCGTTGCTCACGCCCCAGGAGAACTCCCCCGTGCCAAAAAAGTTGCCGTCAGCGCCATATTGGAGATCCGAAGGCCGCCCGCTCGCCAGCTTGTATCGAACTTGCCCAGGGCGCGTCAGGTAAGGAACGCCTGCGGTGTTGAGCTTGAAGGTCTGTACCGAACCATCTTGCTCCTCTACCCGCACATCCAGCGTACCGGTGACGGCATCATTGAGGTCCTGGATACGAAAGGGGCCGGCGGCCACCAGGGTTTCATACAGCACGCGCCCTTGCTGGCTGACGACCACCCTGGCGTTGGTCTTGGCCAACCCCACCACTTCAGGTGCGTAACCGCGCAGGTTGGGGGGCAGCTGACTTTCGTCTGACGTCAACGCAGCACCGGTAAAGCGGAAGCTGTCGAACAGGTCCGAATACAGGTAGTTTTCGCCAACTACCAGCCGCGCCCTCAAGGCAGGAATGGCGCGGTAAGCGTAGTAGCGGCTCCACTCCAGCTTCTGTTCCCCGGCGGAACGGTCCCTTGCGCTGTCGACACGGCCCTGCCAGTCGGCCCTCAGGCGCCAGGCCCCGGCATTGGCCCCCAGCGTTCCGTTGCCACTGAGGTGGTTGCGGGTGCGCTCGTTTTTCTGGGCGTTGGACTGCGCCGTCAGGTTGTAGTCGATCAACAGTCCCGGTACGCCTTCATCCCAGCGTGCAGGCGGATCCCAGTTGAGGGCGCTGTACTCAAGGTAGGCGTGGGGCAGGTTGATGCTCAATGTGGAGGTGGCCAGGTCTGCACTTACCTCGGCACCTGGCAAGCCTTGAAGGTCCAGGCACTCGTCGCCTTTCCACCTTGTGAGCCTGGCTGCTTCGATCGCCTTCAGGCCCAGTTGCGCCACGAGCGCTGCGGACAAGCAGGCCTGGCTACCCTTCGGGTCATCATCAGGGGGATAAAACGCCACCGACTGCTCGGAAAGCGCCTGGCCGTTGATCTGCACAAGCATCGTGTAAGTGCCGGGCAGAATGAAACCGCTGCGCGAAAACCGCGACAAATCGATATTGGTGCGATCATTCAGGTCAAGAACGTCGGTATTGAATTCGATATCCCCGGCACCCAAGGCTGTGCCTGCCAGTGACATCAGCCCGCCAACCAACGTGGGGCGCAGCGTATGTTTGATCTTCGACGCATTCAGCATGAAAGCAACCCATCAATGTTCAAAAGTATTCCAACTTGAACCGCACGGCGACGCGGTGAGCGCCCGGCGCCAAGGGCAACCCGTTGCCCACCAGCCGCAACGTGTAGTGAAGTGTCATGTCGCCTTCGGCCAAGGGATGCGGCGCCATCGGCTCGCCCGGCACGCTCTCCTGGCCGGCCGAATCCCAGATGTGAAAGGCAACACCCTGTGAATCGCCGAAGGCAGCAAAAGAGCGACCGTCGCGGTCGCGCGGGCCGTCGAACGTGACCCGCAAATGCTCCCAGTCAGGTAGCGTTGCACCCGGCCGTAAAGGGTCCGGGCGCGTCAATGAGCAGTTGACCAGGCGCAAATCAAAGGGGTGTGGCTCGCCCAACGCATTTCGCAACAGCCGCCCAATGGGCTCGGCGGGCATCTCGATGGTTTGATCGGCACTGGTCAGTTCCAACCCGCACGCGGAGTCAACGACCCTGCCACCGAGCGTGATGACCCCTTCACCTTGCGCAGTCTCCTGCGCGAACACCCAAGGGCTGATGACCACCGCCAGTGACGAGCTCATCGCCAGACTTATGAGTTTTTTCACCGTTTTCTCCCACCCGTTCCCCCCGCCACCCTGAGGTGGCGGGGGGGCTACTTACTGATAAGCCAAGGTGAAATTGGTGACCGCGCTGAAGTCACCCGGCACGATGTCGCCGGTCGCCGCGCCTTGAACAAAGGCGCCGAATTCCAGCGTGTTGTCACCGGTGGAAATGGCCTGGGGCGTGGTTGCCACACCCAGTTGGATAGGGCTGCCGCCATGGGTCATCATGATGCCGACGCGGCCTGCGGTACCGACGGTGCCGATTGCGCCAGGCACGTCAGTTGATGGCGCAGCCGTGAACGTCGTGGTCACGGTGTTATCAGTCAGATTTGTCAGGTCGCAACCTTCCAGTTCAATCAGCACACGGCGAGCTTCGGACTTACCGCCTGCCTGCAATTGATGCTTGGCGATGGCGCCCAGATGAATGGTCTGATCTACCGATTCAGGCTTGATGGAGCAGGCACCCGAGTGGACCGATCCCAGAAAGGTAACCGTTCCATCTGCCGCCTGAGCGCCGGACATGGAACCCGCGAACAGGCCGATGGTTAACAGTGCAGTTTTGAACGTAGTTTTCATTTGCAGATGCCCACATAAAAATGTCATGGAAGAGCCCCGCCACCTGTTGGCGTGGGCTGACGTTTCACCTCAAGAGTGGCCGGCAGCAAACTCGGCTGATCGCCAGTCGAGTACCAATCAGAAGTTAAAACTTTCCAATTAGTTGTATTGCCATTTGGGCGCACGGTTGAGGCGGAAGCAATTGTGTGATGGCGGCTTGAAAAAGTAAGTCGTCACATTCGCTTATTGATGTGGGCAGGCAGTATCGCGACGTATAGGAAGAATGTGGCACTTTGCCAAAACTTTGATTTTGGCTGTAAGAAATGAACTACACGCTGCTAAATGTGAATAATTTAGTTGAGGTTATAGCTGTAAGAATGGGATGGCATACAGTGAAAATCAATAGACATTAATGGCGCGAAACAACTAACCGGGTTACGGGCGCAGAGGCCGTGAGGCTGGCAGGTCAACAGCCACAAAAAAGCCCCGCTTGACGGGGCTTTCGCAGAGCAACGAGGCTTACTTGGTTTTCGGCCGCTTGCTCGATGCATGGCCTGCCTCATCCACAAACACCTCGGCTACGGCAATCGCCATGCTTTCGGTCTCGAATACGCCGGCAACGCTGTCGCCGTGAAAATTGATCAAGTGCCAGCCGTCTGCTCGCTTCGTGATCAGGTAGCCGTTTACACCTTTGGGTTCTGACATCTGTTGGCAATCTCGTGGTCTTGGTTCAAGGTGCTCATGATAACGCCAATTGCCGGGGCAGGGCGCAAGTTGTTGCAGGTCAGTGCCAGGGGGGCAAAAGCGTGCTAAAACCATTGCAGCCCTTTAAACAAGGGGCCAAGTCGGGTTCTGATCGACCGTTGGTGATGCGCTTTGCAGGATCAGCGGAACTTACGCCGACATTTTTTCTCTATGATGACATCGCAACGCCAGCAGGACCCATTGTAAGGTGACTGCGGCCTGATTAGACTGCGCCGAATTCCGTACGCACAGCCCTTTGTAAGGACTCATATGATCAAGAAATGCTTGTTCCCAGCAGCCGGTTACGGCACTCGCTTCTTGCCAGCGACCAAAGCCATGCCCAAAGAAATGCTGCCAGTGGTGAACAAGCCACTGATTCAGTACGGTGTGGAAGAGGCTCTGGATGCCGGTTTGAACGAGATCTCCATCGTCACGGGTCGTGGTAAGCGCGCGCTGGAAGACCACTTCGACATCAGCTATGAGCTGGAAAACCAGATCAAGGGCACCGACAAGGAAAAATACCTGGTCGGTATCCGTAAATTGCTCGACGAGTGCTCGTTCTCCTACACCCGTCAGACTCAAATGAAAGGCCTCGGCCACGCCATCCTTACCGGCCGCCCGCTGATCGGTGACGAACCGTTCGCCGTGGTCCTGGCGGATGACTTGTGCGTCAACCTGGAAGGCGACGGTGTGCTGACCCAGATGGTCAAGCTCTACCAGAAATACCGTTGCACCATCGTTGCGGTGATGGAAGTCAACCCTACCGAAACCAATAAGTACGGTGTTATCGCCGGTGACGATATTGGCGATGGCCTGATCCGCGTACGTGACATGGTCGAGAAGCCAGCACCGGAAGATGCACCGTCGAACCTGGCGATCATCGGTCGTTACATTCTTACCCCGGACATCTTCAAGCTGATCGAAGAGACCGAGCCAGGCAAGGGCGGCGAGATCCAGATCACCGACGCTCTGCTCAAGCAAGCCAAAGACGGTTGCGTGATTGCCTACAAGTTCAAGGGCCAACGTTTCGACTGCGGCGGTGCTGAGGGCTACATCGAAGCGACCAACTTCTGCTACGAGCATTTCTACAAAACGGGCAAGGCTTACTGATTCATGTAAGCCGTTGCTCCAGCAGGTCGTTTCAGCGACCTAAACAAATGCCCCGATTGTTCGGGGCATTTTGTTTCATGCGTTAGGCGCACGCGTTCTGCTTTTGACCTCTAAAGCGAAGAGTGTCGATGCCAGCAGATGAATGGCGGGTTAATGTTTCGCTGTTTCGATTTTGAGGTCCCTGGTGATAATAAGCGTTTTATTGCCGGCCTCGTCTTTTCCGTAGGCGCAATAACGCCAGTTCCGATCTTTTGGCAGTATGAGCGTCTCTCTCACGAGGGCGTAACCGCTTTCATTCTTGCAGTCAATTGAATCGAGCGCCCCGTATTTATAATACGTCTGGACAATTTCGTTCAGCCGAGAGGCTGTGGTTATTTGCCATTCGTCAGGGCTGTGTTCATACACGTCGACTTCCGGCTTGCTCTGCGGGGCTGTGTCATCCAGCTGGCGTAATTTAACGGTCGCAAACTTCATGGGTTGCCAGGACGTCTGTCCAAAGCGTTTGCCAATGATGCATATCGCCTGAACCCCCTCCCTTTGATCGACGGGGAGTTTAAGCAGGGGTTGATCAACCGCCCTGACTGGCGCCCCATATCCTTTTGGCAGTGCGCATTGAATTGAGCTGGCTGATCCGCTCTTGTAGCGAATCCATTCGAAGCCTTTACTGATCTTCAGGCCCCAAGACGCCGGTTGCAATTGACCGTGCTCGTTGGGGGCTGCGGAGCGGGTCGACCAAGAGCCCACGCGTTCGATAGCTATCCCGGTACCCGGGTCAAGGTTGCTCAGGTCCAAGGTGTTATCTGGTCGAAATGCCGCAAGAATATGATCAACCGAGTGGGTGTATACCGCCTCAGGCCGACTTACCGTGCCGGCAGGCGCGAGTTCGCAGGGCCGGGCGAAGCCACAACCATTCAAGTAAGAGTCGGTCGCTGTAGATAGTATGCCGATTACCCGCTTGCCATCTTTCGCAAAAACCGGGGAGCCGGAGGAGCCGCCGTATACGCCAATACAGTCGTTGGCACGAGCGTCGGACCAATACCAGGGAAGGTCTGGTCGGATAGGCCAGGCGCTTTCGAAAAGAGGCGTGGGCGGCTGCGATTGGCAAACTGAGTGGCGCAGAAAAAATCCGCCAGGAAAAGCGCCCTGGGGTATATGTGCCAGTTCAATGGCGCGGTCGGACGCATCAAAATTCTTTAACAGTAACGGCTTCACGCCTCTTGAGCGAAGTTCGCCGTAGGTTGCAGCCAGTTCCAGCAACCCGACGTCCGACCCTTTCATGCTTGAATAAACTATACGTTTGATGCTGTACCAATGGTGCTCATTAACATTGTCAAAAAAATAAGCGGGGGAAAAAGCAAAGCCAACTGCCATGGGTTTATCAATGACGACGTCATTGTCACCGCTATCAATGCTCAACAAAGGATCAACACTGCAATGCCCCGCAGTGAGAATAAGCGCGGCCTGAGTATCATTGGGTGTTTCGCTGCTAGCCACCAATGTCGCCGTGCATTCCCACGCGAGCCCTTGAGTCTTCTTCATTAAACCTACAGCGAAGAAACGATCTGACCCCGGCGCAGTGGCCGATAACAGCGGAGCCACTCCAGCAGCGGGTGAGGTGTGAGGATTTGGAATTGAGACAAGCATGCTGTCGGCATGGCTGGAAGTGATCCATGCAGCCAGCACAATGAGCGTGAGTCGGCTAAAAAATCTTGAACTAAGCGTAAAGCGATAGCCGAAAATCATAGCGATGCTTCCTCATTTCGGATGCGGTGAGTGTTTACGGCACCGAAGTATCATTACGGATCGTCAATCAGCCTTCTACTGTCAACAATGACAGGTGACGCCTACGGTTTTTAACTAGCCGTTAAAGACCGTCGTGACAATGCGCTCTCTAGGGCCTCGTATTTGAATGTGGCAAGGTATGTCGATTGGCTTTTTCGTTTCTCGTCCCCACCTAAGTCGGTATGCTGGTGTCCTGCCGAGGAGAGTGAAATGGCCTACGATTTTGACCTGTATGTAATTGGCGCCGGTTCCGGCGGTGTTCGCGCGGCGCGCTTTGCCGCTGGCTTTGGCGCCAAGGTGGCTGTGGCGGAGAGCCGTTACTTGGGCGGCACCTGCGTGAACGTCGGCTGTGTCCCAAAGAAGCTGTTGGTGTACGGCGCGCATTTTGCCGAAGATTTTGAACAGGCCAGCGGCTTTGGCTGGTCCCTGGGCGAGGCGAACTTTGATTGGGCGACCTTGATCGCCAACAAGGATCGCGAGATCAACCGCCTCAACGGCATCTATCGCAACCTGTTGGTCAACAGCGGCGTGACATTGCACGAAGGGCATGCACGCCTGGTCGATGCCCATCAGGTTGAGATTAATGGTGAGCGCTTCACTGCCAAGCACATCCTGATCGCCACCGGTGGCTGGCCGCAGATCCCTGAGATTCCGGGGCGCGAGCACGCCATTGGTTCCAATGAGGCATTCTTCCTTAAGGAGCTACCCAAGCGCGTGCTGGTGGTGGGCGGCGGTTATATCGCTGTTGAGTTCGCCGGCATCTTCCACGGCCTGGGTGCACACACTTCATTGCTGTATCGCGGCGACCTGTTCTTGCGCGGCTTTGATGGTTCGGTGCGCAAACATCTGCAAGAAGAACTGACCAAGCGCGGCCTGGACTTGCAGTTCAATGCCGACATCGAACGTATCGACAAGCAAGCCGACGGCAGCCTCAAAGCCACCTTGAAGGATGGTCGCGTGCTGGAAGCCGATTGCGTGTTCTACGCCACCGGCCGCCGTCCGATGCTGGATAACCTGGGCCTGGAAAATACCGGGGTCAAACTGGACGAGCGCGGTTTCGTCGCGGTGGATGATCTCTACCAGACCGCCGAGCCGTCGATCCTGGCGATTGGCGATGTGATTGGTCGTGTGCAGCTAACGCCGGTGGCGCTGGCTGAAGGCATGGCCGTGGCGCGGCGGTTGTTCAAGCCCGAGCAATACCGCGCGGTGGATTACGCCAATATCGCGACGGCGGTGTTCAGCCTGCCAAACATTGGCACAGTCGGTCTGACGGAAGAGGATGCACGCAAGAACGGCCACAACGTGCAGGTCTTTGAAAGCCGTTTCCGGCCGATGAAGCTGACCCTCACCGATTGCCAGGAAAAGACCCTGATGAAGCTGGTGGTCGACGCCGACACCGACAAAGTGCTGGGTTGCCATATGGTCGGCCCGGATGCGGGTGAAATCGTGCAAGGGCTGGCGATCGCGCTCAAGGCGGGCGCGACCAAACAGCATTTCGACGAAACCATCGGCGTGCATCCTACGGCGGCGGAAGAATTCGTCACCATGCGCACGCCTGTGGCGGATTGATCAGGTTGGCTCTGCTGCCTCTGGCGCCGTTGCAACGACGGCCGCCAGGCGCAGGGCTTCGATGCTTGCCTGGGCCTTGACCAGGTCCAGCTCAAGCGCCTTGTTGTGCTGCTGGTGTTCCAGCAGTGCAGCCTGGCGTGATTGGCTGTCTTGCACGGCCACGCGCAGGCGTTCCTGGAGCAGGGTGCGCTCGCTGTCGATCTGGCTGAGCTGCTCCTTGAGTTTCAGCTGTAGCGCCTGGTCCTGACGAGTTTGCTCCTGCAGCGCATTCAATTCCTTGGCGGTCACTCGCTGCTCACTCAGCAGACGCTCGTTATCGCGATGCAACTGGGTGATTTCATCCTGGCGCACCAGCGCGCTTTGCTGTGCCTGACGCAGTTCGGCCTGAACCTGCTGCAACTGGCCTTCATGGCGACGCTGTTCCTGCTCGCGCTGTTCCTTGATGGCATTGCGGTAATGCTCAAGCGCATCACGGGCGTGCAGGTGTTTTTCTTCCAGTGAGCGAATCTGCTCGTCCTTGTCATTGAGCCTTAGCTCGTAATCGCTGCACGCCTGGCTCAGCCCGGCGTTACGGGTTTGCTCGGTCTGCAGGCTGGTGCTGGCGGTTTGCAGCGCCGCGCTTTCTTCGGCGAGGGCTGCGGCCTGGATATCAAATTGCTGTTTGAGCTGGGTGTGCGCTTCTTCCAGGGTTTCTACCTGGGCGAGCAGGGCGGCTTTGTGTTGCTCGAATTGCGCCAGGGCCAGGTCGATCGGCTCCTGGGCCTTCTCTTTGAGGCGTTGGGACAGGCGTGCGACCAGTTCGCCAAGCTCATCGTCAATTGGCGCCTGGGTGATGGTTTGCCGCGTTTCGCTTTCGTCCAGCTCTTTCAAATAGCGATGAATCGTGGTTTTCGAGCCGGTATTACCCATTTCGATACGCACTGCATCGATGCTGGGGTTTTCGCCACGGGCGAGGATCGCCAGGCGTGCCGTTTGCACTACTGCTTTGTTTATGCCGCCACGAGCCATGGGGTCTCCGTCGATTTAGTACTGTGGTACATGGTATGTATATACATACTATAACATGGTTAAAAACTCGTTGAAATTCATGATTTAACAGATGGGATATTGGCGTATTATCCCGTGTCATCTGTGTTTTCCTCCGCCATCCATCTGTCAGCAGTACGAATAGACGCCTATGAGCGACCTGGACCGATATCTCAACGCCGCCACCCGCGACAACACGCGCCGCAGCTACCGTGCGGCCATCGAGCATTTCGAAGTCAGTTGGGGAGGGTTCCTGCCGGCCACCAGCGACAGCGTGGCGCGTTACTTGGTGGCGCATGCGGGAGTGTTGGCAGTGAATACCTTGAAGCTGCGGCTCTCGGCCTTGGCGCAATGGCATACCAGTCAGGGGTTTGCCGACCCGACGAAGGCGCCGGTGGTACGCAAAGTGCTCAAAGGCATCCGCGCCGTGCACCCGGTGCGTGAGCGACAGGCCGAGCCTTTGCAGCTCCAGCATTTGGAGCAAGTAATCGCTGCCCTGGACATTGAAGCCAAACAGGCCAGCGAGCATCACGACCAACCACGCTTGCTGCGGGCCAAGCGCGATGCTGCGCTGATTCTGCTGGGCTTCTGGCGCTGCTTTCGCAGTGATGAGCTGTGCCGATTAAGCATTGAGCATGTGCAAGCCGTGCCGGGCGCTGGCATCAGCCTGTACTTGCCGCGCAGCAAAAGTGATCGCGACAACCTCGGCAAGACTTACCAGACCCCGGCGTTGCTGCGGCTGTGCCCGGTGCAGGCTTATAGCGAGTGGCTCAGTGCCTCGGCGTTGGTGCGCGGGCCGGTATTTCGCGGCATTGACCGCTGGGGCAACCTGGGCGAGGAGGGCTTGCACCCCAACAGCGTGATCCCGTTATTGCGCCAAGCCCTTGAGCGTGCAGGCATACCCGCCGAGCAATACACCAGCCACTCCCTGCGCCGGGGCTTTGCCACTTGGGCGCACCGCAGCGGCTGGGATTTGAAGTCGCTGATGAGTTACGTCGGCTGGAACGACATGAAATCCGCGATGCGCTATGTTGAAGCGACGCCGTTTCTAGGCATGACCCTGGCAACCCAACCGCTGATTTGAGATTTCTTCTATTAATACAGTCACCTGATAGAGAAAGCCAATCGTCAGCATCAGGTTTGCCAATGAGCCATCGACCGAAAGAGCCGGTAGGATTCATCTCATCAACTTCTTAACCCCTGACGGAGAGTCAACGATGCCTATCATCAACAGCCAAGTAAAACCGTTTAAAGCCACCGCTTTCAAAAACGGCAGCTTCGTCGATGTGACCGACGCTGACCTGAAAGGCAAGTGGTCGGTTGTATTCTTCTACCCAGCCGACTTCACCTTCGTTTGCCCAACCGAACTGGAAGACCTGGCTGACAACTACGCCGAATTCCAGAAGCTGGGCGTCGAAATCTACAGCGTTTCCACCGACACCCACTTCGCCCACGCTGCCTGGCACAACACTTCGCCAGCCATTGGCAAAATCCAGTACACCATGATCGGCGACCCAACCCTGACCATCTCCCGCAACTTCGACGTGCTGATCGAAGAAGCTGGCCTGGCAGACCGCGGCACCTTCGTGATCAACCCAGAAGGTCAGATCAAGATCGTTGAGCTGAACGACGGTGGTGTAGGCCGTGACGCTTCCGAGCTGCTGCGCAAGATCAAGGCCGCTCAGTACGTTGCTGCCCACCCAGGTGAAGTCTGCCCAGCCAAGTGGAAAGAAGGCGAGGCCACTCTGGCGCCGTCTTTGGACCTGGTCGGCAAGATCTAAGTCTGTGAACGCGTATCAAGGGCGGGTATCCGCACTTAAGTAAGCTGCATCCGCCCTCAAAACGCCCGGGCGAGATTCGCTCGGGCGTTTTTTTGTCTGCAATAAACCGAATGAACAGGAAATCGCCCGTATGTTGGATGCCAATCTTAAAGCTCAGTTGAAGTCATACCTGGAACGGGTCACCCAGCCGATCGAGATCGTCGCCTCCCTCGACGACGGTGCGAAATCCCAGGAAATGCTTGCTCTTTTGCAGGACGTAACCAGCCTCTCCACGCTGATTACCCTGAACACCGATGGCAATGATGCGCGCAAGCCATCGTTCTCCATCAACCGCCCGGGTGCCGATATCAACCTGCGTTTCGCCGGCATCCCCATGGGCCATGAATTCACTTCGCTGGTGCTGGCCCTGCTGCAAGTCGGTGGCCACCCGTCGAAGGCCAGTGTCGAGGTGATTGAACAGATTCGCGCCCTCAAAGGCGAGTTCAGCTTCGAGACTTACTTCTCGCTGTCGTGCCAGAACTGCCCGGACGTGGTCCAGGCGCTGAACCTGATGGCCGTGCTGAACCCCAACATCCGCCACGTCGCGATTGATGGTGCGCTGTTCCAGGCCGAAGTCGATGAGCGCCAGATCATGGCGGTGCCGAGCGTCTACTTGAACGGGATCAACTTTGGCCAGGGCCGTATGGGCCTCGAAGAGATTCTCGCCAAGCTCGACACCAGCGGTATCGAGAAAGCCGCGGAAAAAATCAGCGCCAAGGACGCCTTCGACGTCCTGGTAGTGGGCGGTGGCCCAGCCGGGTCTTCGGCTGCCATCTACGCGGCACGTAAAGGTATTCGTACTGGCGTGGCGGCTGAACGCTTTGGTGGCCAGGTGCTGGACACCATGTCCATCGAGAACTTTATCTCGGTACAGGAAACCGAAGGGCCGAAACTGGCCAGCGCACTGGAAGCCCATGTGCGTCAGTACGATGTCGACATCATGAACCTGCAGCGCGCCAGCAGCCTGGTACCGGCGAAAAATGCCGGTGAGCTTCACGAAATTCGCTTCGAAAGCGGTGCCACCCTCAAGTCCAAGACCTTGATCCTGGCCACAGGCGCCCGCTGGAGAGAGATGGGCGTGCCCGGTGAGCAGGAATACAAGGCCCGCGGCGTGTGCTTCTGCCCGCACTGCGATGGCCCGCTGTTCAAGGGCAAGCGTGTGGCGGTGATCGGCGGCGGTAACTCCGGCGTGGAAGCGGCCATTGACCTGGCCGGTATCGTCAGCCATGTCACCTTGCTTGAATTCGACAGCAAGCTGCGCGCCGATGCTGTCTTGCAACGCAAGCTCTACAGCCTGCCGAACGTGGATGTGATCACCAGCGCATTGACCAGTGAAGTCAAAGGCGATGGTCAGAAAGTCACCGGCCTTGCCTACAAGGACCGCGACAGCGGTGAGTTCAAGACCATCGAGCTGGAAGGCATCTTTGTGCAGATTGGCTTGCTGCCCAACACAGATTGGCTCAAAGGCACCGTAGAACTGTCGCCGCGTGGCGAGATCATTGTCGATGCCCGTGGCGAGACTTCACTGCCTGGCGTGTTCGCCGCCGGTGACGTAACGACTGTGCCGTACAAGCAGATCGTGATTGCAGTAGGCGAGGGCGCCAAGGCTTCGTTGAGCGCGTTCGATCACCTGATCCGTACCTCTGCTCCGGCGTAAATCCTGAGCTGAAAATGAAAAACCCCATGAGCGATCATGGGGTTTTTTTTATGCTCGATACGCTTACATCGGCGCCGGCTGAATGATCTCGACCCAATAAGCATCCGGGTCTTTGATGAACGCGAGGCTCTTCATGCGGCCATCCGTCAGACGCTTCTGGAAATCACAGCCCAAGGCTTCGAAACGTTCGCACGCCGCGACAATGTCCGGCACCGAGATGCAGATATGGCCAAAGCCACGTGGGTCGGTGTTGCCGTTGTGGTAGGCAAAGTCGGCATCGTTTTCGGTGCCGTGGTTGTGGGTCAGTTCGAGGATGCCCGGAATCGACTTCATCCACTGGGTACGCTCGGCGGCGTCGGCCGGGATCTGGGCCTTGTCCACCAGAGCCAGGAAGTACAGGCTGAATTCGGCTTCCGGGAAGTCACGTTTCTCGACCAGGGAGAAACCCAGGATGCGCGTGTAGAAGTCCAGCGACTTGGTGATGTCCTTGACCCGCAACATGGTGTGGTTGAACACGAAGTTCGCCGTGGCGTTGTCGGGTTGGGCGGTGACGCCCGGGAAGGTGTTCAATTCGTGCAGGCTCATGGGCCCTCCAGAAAAAATGTGAGATGAGCGGTCCATTGGCTTGCGGCCTGCCTCCATGCAGGCGGGCCATGATACGCAAGGCGCACCGGCTGCGCCAAATGAAAAAGCGCGCTCAACCCTTGCGGTCAGCGCGCGCCGGGCCGCACACTTTGCCGCTGGAACCTTGGGTGTTTTTCGCAATGATCGAGTTTCGTAGGCCGCTGTTGAGTGCTGTGTGCGTGTTGTTGGGCAGCCCGTTTGTGCTGGCCGCCGAGCCGCAGGTCCATTGGCCCAGCGGTTGGCAGGTCGAAGAAGTCGTGCCTGACGGCGAGCCCCCTGCCAAACCCCAAGCCGTGTCCCGGCAGCGAGCGATCAAGAATGATGAAAATGGTGCGACGTTGATGGTCATGGAGTTGACCGGAACGCCAATTGAGGCCGGCCATAAAGTTAATCTTGCTGGCGTGTTGCTGGAGATGCGCAAGTCGATCCAGAAAGACTTTGCCCGTGGCGGTTATCAAAGCGTGTGCAGCAAAATGCACCCCACGACATTGAGTCGGCTTGACGCGTTGGAAACTACCTGTGTGATTACCGAGAACGGTCGACACGTATTGTCGCAAACATTAGTCGGTGCGCTGGATGTCGACAAAGCCTATGTTTTTTCATACGCCGGCCAGGCGCAAGCGTACGAGGCGAGCAAGGAGGAAGTCAGTTTGGTGCGTAACAGTCTGAAACTTTGACCCGCTCAAGCTGAGCGAATTTGAACAACATGAACGCTGATTTAAGTTCGATTTCGAACCGTTAGAGCAAAAAAAGCCCCGCGTATGCGGGGCTATTTTTTAGTACATGTTTCAGCCGCGAAGCCAGGAGTCTACAGTGGCAGCGCCGTACTCTTCTTTCCAGGCTTTGAGGCCGCGGTGGTTGCCACCTTTGGTCTCGATCAGCTCGCCGGTGTGTGGGTTGTGGTAAACCTTGACCACCCGTGCGCGGCGCTGTTTAGGCGCGGCAGCGGCCGGTGCGCCGCCTTTGCGTGGCGCTGGATCGAGGATAGCGATCACATCACGCAGGCTCTTGTCGTATTTGCCCATCAGCGTCTTGAGCTTTTCTTCAAATTCGATTTCTTTCTTCAGGCCAGCGTCGTTCTTCAAGGATTCCAGCTGTGCAAGCTGCTCTTGAAGGGCTTTTTCTGCTGCGCGAAATTCGGCGAGTCTGGACAAAATCTATACTCCAATAATGTAGTTGCTGATATCAACTGCAGACAAAGCTATAAGCCAAGAACGTTAAGCCACGTCAACGAAAAAGACCCTTCTGCGAGTTCTGCACAGGCAGAAAAAATTGTAGTAGTTAATTCAGCCCGAGTAAATCATGTCTTTTAAAGAAAGACCAATCTTTCATCATCGGTCGCGCAAGGCTATTCCACGATGCCCAACGATTTAATGAATTCATCGCAGGGTAATGGTCGGCCAAACAGGTAACCCTGTAGGAAATCCACGCCTTGGGCAACGAGGTATTCACACTGTTGGGCTGTTTCTACGCCTTCGGCAACAATGCCTAGATCCAGCTTGACCGACAACTCTATGATGCTGTCCAGAATATGGCGAGACAGCGCATCCGCACCGATCATGGCGACAAAGCTTTGATCGATCTTCAAGTAGTCGACATTGAAATTGCGCAAATAGCCCAAGCTGGAGTGGCCGGTGCCAAAATCATCAATGGCGATCATGACCCCCATTTGATGCAGCGCCTCGAACAGGCGGCGGGTGGTCTCGGTGGGTTCGATCAACTCCCGCTCGGTCAACTCCAGCACCAGGGTGACCTGGCCGGGTGGGAACGCGGCGAGGAATTCCCGGCAGTCCTGCACCAGCGCCATATCCTGGCAATGGCGCGCAGTGATATTCACGCCGATATGAAAGCCTGGGCTGAAGCGCGCGGCATGAGGCGCCAGTTGCGCGGCAGTCTGGCGCAGCAGGGCACGGGTCATCGGCACGATCAGGCCGGAGTCTTCAGCCAGGGGAATAAACAGGTCCGGGCGCACCAGCCCTTCTTTGGGATGATTCCAACGCATCAGCACCTCACACCCGGCCCATTGGCGGGTGTCACCGCGTACCACCGGTTGGAAATAGGGGATGAACTCATTGGCCCCCAAGGCGCGTTGTAACTCGTGGGTTGGCGCTGACGAACGTTTTTGCAGCCAGTGAGCGAGCAGCCCCGCCAATATCCCGAAGAACACCACCAGGCTGAACAGGGCCGGATACCGCGCCTGCATATAGCGCCAGACTTCACCCTCGGGCATTCCGGCCTCGACACTGTATTGATAGCGCTCGGAAGCCAGGCGCTGTGGCGCCACGGCAAATGTCGGCAACGCGCCTTGATGCACTTTGCCGTCGGCACCCAGCCAGTTCGGGCCGACGTGCAATACCAAATACGCGTAACGGCTGATCAAGCGCAAGGCGTTGGTGAGGTGGTAACCGTCAACCGAGGCAAACGCACCTTGATCGCCTTGGACCAGGCGGTACACCAGCAGGGCGGTATCGGGTGTGACGGGGTTGCCTTTCATCAACCACAGGCGCCCATCCACGTAGTCGTCGGGGTTGACGGGCGATTGGTAGCGACCGCCAAACAACGAGCTGCAATAGATGTTTTTCTGCCAGGACAGCGTGGTGGCCCGCACAAACGGCCGGCGCGTGACTTGTTCACGTAGCGCCAACTTGGCGGCGCTGTCACACGGTTTACCGGCCAGCGGCAGCAACGCCTGGGCAGCGATGGCGGTGTTGTCGAGCATCAGGTCGAACTGGCGCACCGCTTCTTGAGCGGTTTGCGCCGTGCTTTGTTCAAGGGTGCGCTCGGCTTGCCAATACAGAATCACAACCCCCAGCAAGATGGGCAACACGCCGCTGGTTGCACTGATGAAATAGCGTGCGGCTCGGCTTCGTGGGCCTTTGACGGTCAGGGGCATAGGGGCGGTCAGTCACGAGAAAAAGAGTGAGATATGCCGATGATAGATGGCAATACGCAGGCCTGCTCAGTTGTTTTGAGCGCGTTGACCTAGCCGTTCGGTCAGTTGTGGCGGGGATTTCATCTAGGCAACATAAACATCGTTGCAAGAAGTAAGAGACTCAGGACCGTACCCCTCCAGCCTCTCTCAGTGCCGTGCTAGCCCAATTTTGGCGGGACGGTCGGCGCGTGCCTTTCGAATCTCGGAAGCCGCCTTGCAGCCTTTTAACGACTCCACAGGAATTTGCAGCAATGAAAAAAATCGCACTGGCCGTTGCCTGGTTGATGGCTAACAGCGTTGTCGCTCTACCGACGTTCGCGGCGGACGGCACTATCACCCTGACCGGTGAGATCACTGGCACCACCTGCAGCATCAGTGGCGGGGCAGGCGCTGCACCTGGCGCCGGGCCGGACTTTGCCATTGCGCTGCACAAGGTCCAGGCCAGCGCACTCAAGGCAGCCGGGCAGACGGCGGGGGTAAAGCCGTTCTTTATCCAAGTCGGCAGTTGCCCGAAGGACACGGTGGTCGCGGTGTTATTCGAGAGCAGCAGCCCGGCGATCAACCCGGCGACCGGCAACCTGGTCAATCAGGCACCGGCAACGCCGGAACCGGCAAAGTTCGTGGAAGTACAGATTGTGGACGGCGTCACCAACCAGCCCCTGGACCTGCGGTTGGGCCTGAGTTCGAGTACCGCGACAGTGCCTGACGGCGGCGCGGTGACGCTGCCATTTGCGGCTCAGTACTTCGCCACAGGGGCAGCGACCGCCGGCCCGATCAGCACGCAAGTGCTGTATTCCGTGACATTCCCCTGATCAAGGCCAGGGCGCCTGGCAATACGCCAGGCCCTGTCTTGAAGGATGGACTCATGCTTTCTCGCACATTACTGGCGAGCCTCACCTTTGCGCTCATCGCCGGCTTACCGTCCACGGCCCACGCGGGAGTGGTGATCGATGGCACACGGCACATCTACCCCCAGCAGCGCCGTGAAATCACCCTGCGCCTGAGCAACGACGATAAACGGGCACCGCGCCTGGTCCAGGTGTGGCTGGATCAAGGCGATGCCACTCCAGATCCCGCCCATAGCGACGTGCCGTTCAGCCTCTCGCCTCCGGTGTTTCGCTTGGACCCGGGTAGAAGCCAGGGGGTGCGGCTGGTCTACACCCAGGAGCCGCTGCCGTCAGATCGAGAATCATTGTTCTGGCTCAATGCCTTGGAAATCCCCCCTAACGTCAACGCGGCCGAGCTCGACGAGCAAACACCTGAGGGAAACCACCTGCAGTTTGCTTTTCGTATCCGCACCAAAGTATTTTTTCGCCCCCGTCATTTGCCTGGCAGTGCAGACCAGGCCCCCGCGCAACTGCGCTGGAGTCTGAGGCGCACCGAGCGCGCAGCCGTACTGCGCGTACACAACCCTACGGCCTTTCACGTGACCTTCAACGAGGTGGCACTGGCGCTGGGCCCTCGGCCTGACGCCCACCTGATACCGGTACAAGAAGGCATGGTGCCGCCAGGTGCCAGCCTCGAACTGCCTGTACGCGGCAGCCTGCCGACGATCCCCGCCGACGCCCAGGTGCATTTCAAATACATCAATGATTACGGCGCATTCTCCGCGCCGCAGCGAGCGCCCCTGAAGTTTTGATTATGTCTGTTTACCTGCCATTTACTGGGCATCCCGTGTTTGTCTGGCTGTTGTGCAACTCGCGGCTGATGGTGTCGCTGGGTGTGTTCACAACCTTATGCTTGCCGGCCGAGGCCGCGCCACTGTTGTTTGATATCGAGGCGTTCACCAGTGGCCTTGCCACTGCCGTGGATATTTCGCGTTTCAATACGGGCAATGCATTGGCGCCTGGCGTCTACCGTGTGGATGTGATGCTCAATGGGCAATCCGCGGGGCGCCGCGAAATCAGCTTTGTCTCCCGGAAGGGGCAGGACGATGTCCAGCCTTGCGTGAGCGCGCTGGAACTTGCCCAACTCGGAGTCGTGCTGCCACCTGACAAACGTAGCGCCGACACGCAGTGCCGTGAATTTACCCAATGGATCCCCCTGGCCAGCAGCCAACTCGACACCGAGACCCTGACACTCGACGTCAGTATTCCCCAAGCCCACCTCAGCCGTGCCGCGCGCGGTTACGTTGACCCGGCCCGCTGGGACAGAGGGCTCGACGTTGCGCTGCTCAATTACACCTTCAGCGCCGCAGCGGTGACGTCGGGGGCGGGGGAAGGTCGGGGTTACCTGGGCCTCAACGGCGGCGTCAACCTCGGCGACTGGCGCCTGCGCCACCAAGGCGGCCAGGCCTGGACTTCCCGTGGCGGTCTGTTGCCTTATCAACACACCGCCACGTACCTGCAACGGCCCTTGTCGGCCTGGCGTTCGCAACTGACCCTTGGCGACAGCTTCAGTAACGGCCAGGTCCTCGACGGCGTGCGGGTGCGGGGCATCACCCTGTCGATCGATGACCGCATGCTGGCGCCGTCGCAACAAGGCTATGCACCGCAGATTCGCGGCATCGCCGACAGCAACGCCACGGTAACGGTGCGCCAGAACGGCTACACGATCTACGAAACCCAGGTTGCCCCGGGGCCCTTTGTCATCGACGACCTATACCCCACGGGCTACGGTGGCGACCTCAATGTCAGCGTCACCGAGGTGGACGGGCGCCGCACCACCTTTGTCGTGCCGTATTCCGTGGCCCCACAGTTATTGCGCCAGGGCGCCACTCACTACAGCACCACGTTGGGCCAAGTGCAGCAACGCGGGGTCAGCAAGACCCGCCCCATGGTGTTTCAGGGCACCTTGCAACATGGCCTTACCGATGGCCTGAGCCTGTACGGCGGCAGCGCGGTTTCCCAGGGATACTTGCAGGGCAAGGCCGGGCTGGCGATGAGTACGCCCATCGGCGCGTTTGCCCTGGACACCACGCACTCGCGCACCCGCATCGAGGGCAACGGGGTGGTTGGCGGACACAGTTGGGGCCTGGCCTACAACAAGAACCTGCCGTTTTCCGGAACCCATTTTGCGCTGGGCGCCTACCGCTTCTCCACGGTCGGCTATCTGAGCCTGCCGGATGCTTTGAATGTGCAGGAACTGGCGCGTCAGCAGGGGAACATCGAGGGCTATGCCCGACAGAAAAGCCGTCTCGATCTGACGATCAGCCAGCAAGTGGGCGAAGGCACCTTGAGCCTGTACGGCAGTTCGGTTGACTACTGGGCGAGCCGGCAAGGTCGCCAGACATCCTTCACCCTCAGCTATGGATCACGCTGGAAGCGGCTCAACTGGAACATTTCGGCGCAGCGCTCAAGGGTTAGCGCCGCCGACCCACCCAGCGATCGTGACCACAGTGACGCGATCTTTTTCGGCCGCGCGTTGCAACCCGGTCGCGTCGATAATCGTCTGGCACTGACCCTGTCGATGCCGCTGGGCCAGGGCACATCGGCGCCGACTCTCAGCAGCGCGTTGTCGCGCGACACCGGCGAGTCAAAGGGCAGTCAACAGCAAGTGGGTATCAATGGCTTGCTCGGCGAGGCGTCAGAGGGGCACTACGGCCTGGCCGGCAGCCAGGGCACGGGGAGCCAGGCCGGTTCCAGCTTCAATGCCTACGCCGGGTATCGCAGCAGCACGGCCAACCTGCGCGCCGGTTACGGCCAGAGTGGCAACAACGCACAAGTGTCCATGAGCGCCGACGGCGGGCTGATTGCCCATGGCGGTGGCGTGACCCTCTCGCAAAGCCTCGGTGAAGCGTCGGCACTGGTGTATGCACCGGATGCCCAGGGCGCGCAGATCGGCGGGGGTGTACGCATCGACTCATACGGCTATGGCGTGTTGCCGAGCTTGCGGGCCTACCATCCCAATGACGTGGATATCGACCCCGAAGGCATGCCCATGGATGTGGAGCTCAAGGAATCGAATCACTCGGTGGTACCGACAGGAGGCGCAGTGTCGCTGGTCAAGTTCGAGACCGTCAGTGGCCGTGCGGTGGTGATCAAGGCGACCCATCGCAACGGTCAGCCGCTGCCTTTTGCCGCTCAGGTGTTCGACGAGCAGGGCAGGGAAGTCGGGGTGATTGGGCAAGCCGGCAAGGCGTTTGTGCGCGGCGTGGCCGACCAGGGCACGCTGACCGTGCGGTGGACCGAGGCGGCAAGTGACCGCTGCTATATCCCATACCGTCTGCCACCGCGGCCACCGGGGCACCGCCAGGAGAATGCCGACCAACTGGTCAGCCGGTGCCACGCCAACACCGCCAACGATGAGGTCAGCAGCCGATGATCAGCCCCGGTAGGCAACGTTTGGTAGGGCTTGTAATGGTGACCTGCATCGCCCTTGCCAGCGCGCCCCATGTCCAGGCCAAGGCGACGTGTACGCCCGCGCCGCCGACGGTGCTGTCGGTGCCGCGCATTACGGTGCCCGCCAACCCTGTGGTCGGCCAGGCCCTGGGAAACCCGGATGGCTACCCCGTCGAGGTAGCGCACGGGTTGAGGTGCACATATCCGCCCAACCTTATTGTTCGCTATTGGTCGTCCACGCGGATTGCTCGGGAGATTCCCTGGACGGGACGTAACTTCTTCCACTCAGGGGTCGTCATGCCGGTTCATCTGACCGGCGTGCAAGGTGTCGGGTTTGCGTTTATGGCGCAGGACCGTGACGTCGGACCGATGCAAACCGTGACTACCGGGGTCACAGTGTTACGTGGCCCGATCCATCCAGGTTTGCCTACGTGGGGCTTGCGCGGACGCTTGTTCTTGGTAGTAACCGGCCCGATCCAGGGCGGCACCATTACGCCGCAGACCTTCGCGGGCTTGTACCTGTACACCAGCGAGACGCACCACGCGTTCAACTTCGGCAGTATTGAAGTAGGCCCGCCGAGCAAGCCAACCTGCACGGTCTCCACGCCCTCCGTGGCGATCCCGCTGGGGGCGGTGGAGAGCCGTGCATTCAAGGGCATTGGCAGCGTGGCCGGCAATGCCACCCGCACCATCACCTTGCAATGCGCGGGTGGCGGGGGCGCTGACAGCGATGTGCTGTTGACCTTGACCGACCAGACCCAACCGGCCAATCGTAGTGACCAACTGACATTGACCGCCAATTCCACCGCCAAGGGCGTGGCGCTGCAACTGCTGTTTGGCAATCGCCTGATCAGCTACGGCCCCGACGCCGCCGCTATCGGCACGCCGAATCAATGGTTGGCAGGTAGCACCGGCAACGGCACCTTCCAGATTCCCTTGACCGCGCGCTACATACAAACCGGCGCCATCGTCCGCCCGGGCACGGCCAACGGGTTGGCGACCTTCACTTTGGCCTATCGGTAGTCGGCGTGATGATCCGAGTGTTATTGAACTGCGTGCTCGGTCTGGCACTGTCGGCATCTATGGCGAAAGCGCAGGCCGAAATCGTGATAGATCGTACCCGGCTCATTTACCCGGCCACCGCACGGGGGGTAACTCTCAACCTGCGCAACGAGGCGGACAGCCCGAGGCTGGTGCAAGTCTGGATCGATGAAGGCGACCCTCAGACGTCGCCGGAACTGAGTGACGTACCGTTTACCGTCACGCCACCGATCCTGAGGATGGAGGCGGGCAAATCGCACGCATTGCGAGTGATCTATCATCCGGTTCCGCAGACTGCCACGACCGATCCCCAGGAAGTGGTGTATTGGCTGAATGTGCTGGGGATCCGGCCCACTGACGCGGCGAGCCATCAACTGCAATTGGCGTTTCGCACGCGCATCAAACTGTTCCTGCGCCCCAACGCGTTGCCAGGCAGGGCGGAAGATGCCGTGGCGGCGCTGCAATGGCAACTGGCAGACGACCGCCCGGTGCTGCGGGTGCGCAACCCGAGTGCCTTTCATGTGACCTTGTCCAGCGTGGCGCTCAATCTTGAGGGCGTCGCATACCGCCACGAAAACCCACCGATGCTGGCTCCGCGCTCAACGGTCGAGTTGAGCATGCCGGGTTGGGTTGTACCGTGGCGAGGTACGCCGACGCTGCGTTTCACTACATTGGATGACAATGGCGCGACGCAGGAGAGGACGCAGCGCATAGGCCGGTAACTAAGTAGGCGAGGGGTACAGCCCTTGTGCCAGCGCGATGAATGCCAGGGCAGCCGGGGAAGACTGACGCCGATCCAGCACCGCCAGCCCGATCCGACGCGGTACCCGCGGTGCCAATGGCAACGCCACATAATGCGAGCCGGCATGTTCCGGCAGGGGAGCCTGCGCAACCACACACAAACCATCGCCCCGGCTGACCGCCTCCAACGTGCTGAGCAACACCAGCTCCGACGAGCCGGCTTCAGTCAGGATAAAGGGTTCATCGCAGAGCGCCTGCAAGGTCATGGCCTCATCGGCGCATAGGTATCTACACAACTTGGGTATGACGCTGAACCTGTGGAGAGGGAGCTTGCTCCCGCGACGGCCTGATAGCCGATGCTTATCTACCTGACGCACCGCAGTCCAAATGTGGGAGCTGGCTTGCCTGCGAAGACGGCCTCACAGTCAACGGATTGTGTG